>JAGVBM010000114.1 GCA_020059765.1 Bacillota bacterium | reverse complement strand
TCCGCGGCTCAAATGCATCCGCCCTGGCATTGTACGAAAAAATGGGTTTCCACGAGGAAGGCAGAAAGCTGCGGGCCATCAAAATGGAAAACGGGTATGATGACGATATTTGGATGGGTGTATTTCTCGATAAAAGCGGGAATCCAAAAAAGCTGAAGCAATCGGTGCAACCGAAAAAGCGCCCCGCGAAAAAGAAAGTTGTCCGTCCTTAAGCAGCCGGGGAGATACATCAGTATCTCCTTTTTTCTTTTGTTTTTTTCCTCTATAATGAGGCATGAACGAGAAGGAGTGTATGCAGATTGACAGATTCGCATGTGTTAGTTATTGACGGGAGTTCCTTGCTGGTCCGGGCATTTTTTGCGACGGCCAATACAGGGCGCCCGATGCAAACGAAAAACGGTCTTTACACAAATGCAGTCAACGGATTTTTACATATGCTGCTCAATGCCTGTGACAGCATGAACCCCAGTCATTTATTTGTCGCTTGGGACGTGTCAAGGGATACCTTTCGCCGCGAGATCTACCCGGCATACAAAGGAACGCGCGGGGAATTGCCGGATGAGCTGCACCCCCAGTTTGATCTTGCGAAAGAAGTATTGGATCATCTGGGTGTGGCGCAGCAGGCGGATCCTCGGTATGAAGCGGACGATCTGATCGGCAGTTTGGCCCGCAAGGCGGAAACGACGGGACATCGCGTGACGATTCTGACGGGAGACCGGGATGCCTTGCAACTGGTGTCCGACTACGTGACGGTTGCCATTATGAAAAAAGGAATCAAGGAGCTGGAACTGTACTCGCCGACTCGATTGCAGGAAGAATGGGGCATCCTGGCAGGGCAGATTATCGATCTGAAGGCGTTGATGGGAGATGCGAGCGACAACATTCCGGGAGTTCCGGGGATCGGTGAGAAAACAGCCTTAAAACTGCTGGCGGAACATGCATCGATCGAAGCCCTGTACGACAATCTGCCGCAAGTGAAAGGAAAGGTTCGCGACAAACTGGAGGTCAACCGTGAATTAGCCTATCTTTCCAAACAACTGGCGACGATCGTCACCGATGTGCAACTCGCCTATGAAATCGAGGACTGCCGCATGCAATTCCAAGCGGAGCGGGCCCGCGACAAATTGATGGAGTTGGAACTTCATCGGATCGTATCCCATTTGCAAAGGTTTACGGCGACTGCGTGACAAAGCGATGGGATCGTACGACAAAAGGAATTTTTTGTTGTCGAATTGTTGATTTGTGTCGCATTTAGTCGAATGAAGAAATCGATTATCGGGAATAAGCCTTGATGGAAAGAATCCGTTTGCATCAAGGTTTTTTTATTTGTATCGGTAACGGCAGCGAAATAAAATGAAAATTAATTAAATACAGAAAAATAGGACTTGTTAAAATTAAAAATATTGTTGTATTATGAAATTCATATCAACTTAAACCGCAAGGGGGGATGAAAGTTTGGATGATTTACCTGGGTTTGCGGGAAAATTTGAGGTTCACGTAAAATTGGCTATGCATACATACGAACTGGAACAGCTGCGCAGTTATGTCCGGCAATGGGATTGTCAGTTTGGCTGCAGTTTGCAGGAAGACTCTGAAACGGTTCGGCTGCTCCTTGGCGATCCTCGACAGGTGCAGTTAGTCTTGTGCGGCAGAAAAACACAAACCCACGCTTCTTTTGAAAAAGGCAAGATTGACGGATGCCTGCGAGAAGAAACGCTGTTTGAACTGATCGATTGGATTGCCAACGTGCAGCAAAGCGATAACGATACCCTGGGGCTGGTTGTGTCGCGTGATGGACAAGCCGCTTGGCCGATGGTGATTCGCAATGGAGAAATCTATGACGAATCAAGAATGATGGACATTCTTTGGGACCATTATGCGGTTACACGGGTCAAAGAAGCAAGGCTCATGGAAACCGTCTATCATTTTTTGCGGGACGTGCCGAAACAGTTATGGGCGTGGATTCCGGGGGCGATAGGAAATTTTTTTTTCCTGCAGCCACTTTTGTAACTCAGGTTCCGGAACACGGTAGGTATCGCCGAATTTCAACGCGGGTATTTCGCCCTTTGCTGCTTTTCGCAAGACTGTCGAATAGACCATGGGGCCGAGCCGTTCGGATAACAATTCTTGTACATCGTACAATGTCAAAAAAGAAGTTTCCAAGTGGACTTCCAAAGGTTCAACCGTGGTTTTATGCAATGCGACGACTTCCGCAAGCAGGTACCGATTGAATTTTTTCAGTTCCGGATACTGTCTGGCGTCCCGATGAAGCATGGACAACAGGGACGAGTAGTCGACTTTGAACAGATTGGACAACTGCTCAATTGTGCAGAAAATTGGCGTCATGCGGATACCTCCTACGTTTTGTCACCCGATAAGTCTCTTCGCAAGATGTCGGTTGGGATATAATAAGTCCCGCCCAAATAATAGGCTTTGATCTCCCGCTGGTGGATCCAGCGCTTTAATGTGCGCTGTTCAATGGAGATCCCGAATTGTTCGAGAGTCTCCAGCGCGCCGGGAATCTTTGCAAATTGCGGTTTTCCGCGTCGCTTTTGCTGTTTGTACATCTCCCATTCCGGAATGTGAAAATCCCAGCATCGGTTTTGTGTCAGGTAGTCTTCGAAATCGATGGTTGAAACGGCAATTTTGCCGTCCCGGTGAGAGGCTCTCAGTTCTTTGGCGCGAATTTTTTGCCGAAGAGCCGCATCCGTGATGCCCAACACGGCGGCAAGTTCGACTACCGTATAATATTCCACCGCTTGATCGCTCCTTGTATACAATACGAATACAGACCGATATTTTTGTCCTATCTTAAGTATACAAAATGGTTTGAGCCAGCGCCAGAACGGAGAAAAAAAGTTATTGCATCTACAACGATAATTATGTATTATATTTATTGAATTGGAGGTGACACAGTTGTTAACCAAAAAAATTTGGAAAACGGCACTGCTCTCGATTGCGGCCGGAACCGTTGCGATCGGCTTTGCGTCTGCGGAAACAAAACCGACCAAGATCCTGCAGGCCAAACATCCGATCCGGCAGGGCCAGATGCTGACTCATGATCTGTTCGAAATTGCCGAAGTGAATGAAGAGCAAGGCTGGATGGTACGACCCGATACGCCTCTTGCAGGCTATGTGGCGAAACATGACATTGCCGTCAATGAATATTTGTCAAAACAGGACTTATCCAAGCAAAGAATCGTGACCTTTGCTCCGAACGAACGGGAATATACGGTGCAAACCGATTTGAGCCGCTGCGTGGGAGGGGATTTGGAGAACGGCGATGAGGCGGACGTCTTGTTTTTTGACAAAGGAACGTTAACGGCGGAACCGGTATTTATCGTATCAATTCTGGAAGTGAAAAACCGTTCCGGCGATTCGGTACACAGCAGCGACAAACAAATCCGCGACTCGGTTCCGGCAACTGTCAAGATCAAGGTCACAACGGAACAGGCTGCCGCGCTGCTGGCATATGAACAGCGGGGATTGGTCGCTTTCGCCAAGATTCCGGCCGCAGCGGCGGGACGGGCGGTGAGTCCATGATTCGATCAAGACGGAAAACACAGGCGGAACGTGCCGGGTCAAAACCTGTGTCCCATCAGCCAGGACTGAAAAAAACGGTCTTGATCGCATTGGATCAACAGACGGATTATCAATCGTTGGTCGATGCTTTGGGAAACGAGGAATCGGCCACCGAATTGGAAGTCAGCCAAAACATCGACAGCCAGGCCTCATTGTTCTACTTCCTTCCCAAGATCAAACCCCATGCGGCAATCATCAGCAAACAGCTTGCAGGCGAATGGACTGCAGAGGAGATGGAACAACGAATCAAAGAACTGTCTCCGGAAACGGAAGTATGGATCTACCAAGGCACTTGTCAACCGATTGTCGCAGGCATACTCGCCAAACCGGATCTGCTGCAAAAGATTGTGGCGGTTTGGTCGCCAAGCGGCGGGGTAGGCAAGACGGAAATTGCCAAGAGCTTGGCCCTCGCTGCCGGTGCCGAGTACAGGGTTATCCTGCTTGACGCCAATCTATGCAATCCGGATATTGCCGGACATTTGGGAATTCCCTATCGGAAAGGTCACACTTTGTCGACCGCGTTGTCACTTTGGACCGAGAATCGCTTGACACCCGGATTGCTCCGCGAGGTACTGCTTCCCTACGACAAGATTCAGGTGCTGATCGGCAATGAAGACGCGATCGAACAAAGTGATTATTCCCCCTCTTTCTTTCGAGACTTGCTGCGCACTCTCTCCCAAATGGCCGACTTTGTCATCGTCGATATGGATTCGGATATTACCAGCCCCGCCGGAATCAGTATTTTGCTTGCCTCCCATCATGTGATTACTCCATTCAATACTTCTACCGCCACCTTGGGACACGGGAAAGTCTACCTGGATCTGCTGGGGGAGAGTTATCGGATGAACCGGGTGAAATTTGATCCGATTTTGAACCGGGCGGGAGAAGGCGGAACCCTGTCGGCAGATGATATCGAATTGTGCATGAACCGGCCGGTGATCGCCTCCATCCCTTACGACAAAGCCCATTTGCGGGCCGTTTGCGCCGGAAAACCATTGGTATTGGGCGATAACGGCGTTGGCAAACGACTGTTTCGCACATTGCAAACGGTTGTCAGACATTATGCCCAAAAGGATGTGGCACTCCCATGAACCAGCTGTCACGGGTGCAATTGCGGGAACTGAAACAGGATTTGCATGTCGGCCAAGGGGACGCTGCCCAAATGAAAGAGCGATTGTCCGAATATGTGAAGATCATTCTGCTTGAATTGTCGGGAAGCAACGGGGGAATCGAACGGAAAAAAGACAAAACCCCATTATTGCGGCAGCGGATTGCCCAGATTGTCGACGATCACAAACTGTATGTGCCGGGAATTCCAAGGGATGTTTTGATTGAACAATATTGTGACGCTTACGTCGGATACGGCATCCTGCATCCGTTTGTCTCTGAGCCGTCCATTACAGACATCACCGTTCGGGGACATGAACGGATTCATGTAAAACGCAGGGGGAAATGGGAACGGATACACCATGTTTCCTTTGTGTCCAATCAGGAATTGTTGGCCTATATCAGCCAACGGTTCGCGATCCTCGGCAGCAAGCTGAATTATCAGCATCCCTTTGCCGATGCGGCAGATGACGCATGGAAACTGCGATTGAACGCCTCGATTGCCGACATCAATCTGGATGGACCGTCCTTGACAATCCGCAAGCACCGGGAGGACAAATTCGCGGTGGCAGATTTGCGGGAACTGGGTGCATTCGACGAGCGAATCGAACAACTGTTGACCAGCTGCGTTCAATCCCTGCACAACATCGGCTGGATCGGACCGGCCGGTTCGGGCAAGAC
>JAGVBM010000135.1 GCA_020059765.1 Bacillota bacterium | reverse complement strand
GTGGCGGCATAGCCGAAGATGTCCACACTGACTTTCACCCCCAGCGGCTGCAGTTCCTGTTTGGCATACGCAACAAAATCGGTCACTGCATCGACGCGCAACTGTACCAACCGTTCCTGTTCGCTGTATATGGAGGCTTGCGGCAAGCTTTTCTCGTGAGCTTGCTGGTCGGACGCTGCTTTTTCGTCTCTTTCCGCTTGCACTTGCTGCTCAGCCAGTTGGAACTTTACCGGTTGGCGGTCTTTGTAATCCCCCATGTTGTAATGCAAAGTCGCATCCATATTCTCGAAACCTTCTGGGAATCTGACATAATCGAACTGGATCTCCTGAAATCCCATCTCGGCCGCTTTTTTGGCAATTTTCACATTATGCTTCCACACTTCCGGAAGAAAGGGATTCACAAAAGATTCGCCGCGGCCGTTTTTCCATACATGGCCGTTTTCCAAAAAAGAATATTCGGGATGCCGGTTGGCATAAACCGTATCTTTAAATGCAACAATCCGGGCAATCGGATAAATGTTGTGGGATTTCAACGTTTCGATCAAGGCTTTCGGGTCTTTCAAATAAGGTTGGCTGAGCGCTTCCCATGCAGGATCATCCATCTTGAAGGTAATATTTCCCCAATCGTCCTTGATGTCAATGACCATCGCGTTCAGGTCGGTTTGATCCATCATTTCGAGCAATCGATTCACCCGTTCACCGCTTGCCGAATGGGCTGTCACATAGATCCCCCGAACAGCGTCCGGTGCGACAAATCCAAACGTTTCGGCCGGTTTTGGTTGAGAGAGTTCCTGTGGTTCCGGCGATGCAACAGGTTGTGAGACTTCAGCGGCTTGCGCAGAGGATGATTCGGATTTTGTTTCTGACGGAGAGACAAATTCGCTGGTCGTGGTCATGACAGAACAACTGACCAAAAAAGGAACAAATGCCAGGTATGCCCATTTCCTCATGAGGGTTCTCATTCCTTTTTCTCCAATATTCTGCATATTCTTCAAAGAACCGGCTTCACTGCAAAATGTTCCTTTTCCAATACTTCCGCCAGATACTCCAACGGCGTGTCCTGGACTTCGCCGTACATCCTTCTCGTATACAAATGGCGGGCGTTGGGGAGTTCCCGTTTGATCTGATTGCGCAATTTGTTGCCCGCGTCGTCAGCGTCGACCAGCACATACACCTCTTCATCCTGCAGCGGAAGGAGCCATTCTTCAATCTTTTCTTCACTCAAAGTCCCGTTCGTACAGATGATCTCCACCGGTTCATCGAGAATTTGCAGCAATTTTTCCTTGTCTTTCTTACCCTCGACGATGATTACTTTTCCCATATCCATCGTTCTACTCCGCTTCCACTTTCTTTCCGATGGGATTCTCCGGGTAGGAACACCAATCGCTCCAACTGCCGATGTACAGCTTGACATTCGGGTATCCGAGAGACTGCAGCGAGAGAATGTTCGGGCAGGAACTGACTCCCGATCCGCAATACACGATGACTTCCTTCGTTGGGTCCAGGTCTGCAAAACGGTCTTTTTGCTCTTCCGCCGACTTCCAGTACCCCTTATTCGTCAAATTGTCTTTCCAAAAATAATTCACGGCTCCCGGGATATGACCTGCCACAGGGTCGATCGGTTCTTCCAGCCCCTGGTACCGCCTCTCTTCCCGAGCATCGACGATGATCGTGCCCGGCTGTCCGATCCTCTCCTTGACCTCTTCCATGCTGACCCACATCTCTTGCTGGGGTTTTGCTGTAAAGGTGCGCGACTCTACGGCCGGAATCTCGGTGGCTACCGGATATCCCTGATCTTTCCACTGGCTGTACCCGCCGTCCAAAAGGTATGCCTCTTGATGACCCAGATATTGAAGCATCCACCAAAGACGCGTTGCCACCATGCCGCCTTGATCGTCATAGACCACTACTTTCACCGTATCGTCAATTCCGGCGCGTGACAGTTTATCCGCAAACTCCTTCATGTCAGGCAGCGGATGACGTCCTTCGTGAGCCTGCTTGGGACTTGATAGGTCTTTGTCCAGATCAAAGAATAATGCGCCCGGGATGTGACCGGCCCTGTATTCCGCCTGTCCCCGTTCCGGATGCAGCAGCTCAAACCGGCAATCGATCACCCGCACGTCCGGCATATGCAGCGAATCCTTCAGCCAATCCAGACTCACCAAATGTTGCAATCGCATACTGTCACGCTCCATTTCCGTATCTTTCTATAATTATTTCGAGCAGTCCGCCTGCAATCCCTTTCTCACCGTCGCCGAGAAGACTCCCTCTGTTCACAGAAAATAAATTTTTGACGGCCCGACAAGTTACCAAGACGCCGTCTCCGTCAGCCAGTTCACCAGCAATCGTTCAAATTCCTTAGAAGGAACTGGTTTGCTGAACAGATAGCCCTGCATATGGTCGCATTTCATGTCGCGCAATGAACTCAACTGTTCTTCCGTCTCCACTCCTTCCGCGATCACATTCAGCCGCAAAGTATGAGCCATCTCGATGATCGCCTTGGCAATCGCCGCATTCACGGAATCTCGGCTGATGTCCCGTACAAAAGACTGATCGATTTTTAACGTGTTAATCGGCAATCTCTTCAGATAGCTGAGAGACGAATAGCCCGTCCCAAAATCGTCCAGAGAGATTCTGACCCCCATCAACCTCAGCTTGTGCAAAAGTGTAATCGCTTCGTCCGAGTTCTGCATAATCGTTTCCGTCATTTCCAGAGTCAGCCATTTCGGATCCAGATCGGTTTCCTGCAAAATATTGGAAACCGCCTCCACAATATTCCCCTGCAAAATTTGCCGCGCGGACAAGTTGACCGCAATCCGCAGCGGCGGGTACCCGGCGTCTTGCCATGCCTTGTTTTGGGCACAGGCCGTACGCAGTGCCCATTCACCAATCGGCACAATCAATCCTGTTTCTTCCGCAATCGGAATATAGTCATTCGGCGATACTCGGCCAAGTTCCGGATTGTCCCAGCGGAGCAGCGCTTCCATGCCCATGATTTTTCCACTGTTGACTTCCACTACCGGCTGATAGTACAAACTCAATTCGCTGTTCTCCAACGCTTTCCGCAAATAGTTTTCGATTACCAAACGTTCCAGCGCTTTCGTATTCATGTCAGCCGTGTAGATTTGAAAGTTGTTGCGTCCTCCTTCTTTCGCGTAATACATCGCTGTATCGGCGTGTTTGATCAAGCTTTCGTACGTTTCTCCATCATTCGGATAAAAACTGATGCCGATACTCGTTGTCAGGAAAAACTCATAGCCTTGGATGTGAAACGGCTCGCTCAATGACTTGATAATTCGTTCCGCCACCTCGACCGCACACTGACGCTGCCGGATGTTGGTCAGCAGAATCGTAAATTCATCCCCGCCCAGACGTGCCACGATATCTGTTTCACGCAAGCATCCCAATAACCGATTGGCGGTGACACGCAGCAAGTTATCGCCGACCGTATGCCCCAGCGTATCATTAATAGATTTAAAACGATCCAGATCCAGGAACAAGACGGCCATCATATTGCCGTTTCCGTGATCCTCTAACAGCGCCGAGACCAGCTGTTTATGGAACAAACGGCGATTGGGCAGTCCGGTTAACGAATCAAAATAGGCTTGCCTTTTGATCCAATCTTCTTGTTTTTTTCGTTCCGTGATATCGCGCACAAACACCTGGGTAGCCGGTTTGTTCTGATGGACGAAAGGAATGGTCACCACTTCCACGTCGATGATCGTGCCATCAAGCCGGATCAGTTTTTCTTCGATCAAATCACCCTGCTTCTTTTCTTGTTCGCTCTGTCTGACCCGTTCACGAACAAGTTGCCAATAATCCGGGTGCAGGAAATCTTCATAGGGCCGTCCATACAGTTCTTCAGGGCTATTGGCACCCAACAATCTCGCGCCCGCCTGATTAACGTAGACGAATTTCCCCTCGCAATGGACGGCAATGGTCTCCGGACTTGATTCGATCAACCGGCGATATCGTTCTTCATTCTCTTTCAATGCCGTATTGGCACTGTGCAACTCGTCAGCAGTTACATTGATCAGATGAGCCAGCGCTTTCATGTAATCGATTCGCGGGACGTCCTCGTAATTTACTTCAGAAGGAACCTGGTAGCCGGAGGCGGCCTGCGGATCTTCCGACAAGAGCAGCAGTGTCATCGTCTGACTTAACAGTTCGTTGCTGTCGGCAAAATGATAAAACTCCCCACGCGTAAAGAATCCGGCCGTTGGAGCGATATGTTGAAAATACCTCAATTCCCGTTCCTCAATTTCCGGCATGAATCTTTTTCTTGCCGAACAGGTGTAGATAAAAATCGATTCGATCGGCAACACGGACAAGGTCTGTGAGATTCGAAGGGAAGATTCCAACACCCTTTCCGCATTGCCATAGGCGAATTGGACCTGATCTCCTTCATGGATAGTGCCGGCAAACAGCAGCGAACCGTCATCTTGGGCTCCTAGAACGGTGCGGATTACCGGGTGTCCTTTGCGATTGACCAACAACGGAAAAAAAACGCTCACCTGCGGCAGCTTGTTCGCAATGTCTGCCCCCAGATATTTTTGATAGATTTCGACCGCCGGCATGTGTTCGATCTCATAGACCCGATTCTTGTCCGCTTTAGTTACCGTCATCAGTCTTCCGATATTGGTCCAATCAGAGTGATAGCCGGTATTGACAATCAAATCGTCACTATGCAGCGCGACCCCGGCAACACCCTTGCCAATCACTTGCTCCTGTGTAAACACAAATGTCCCGCGAAACGAAACATTGTCGCCCGCCAAACCGCCGGACACCATAATATTCCCGTTGACCGATTCGACGCCGTGCAACAGCGCATCCCCGTTCGTATGAAGACCATCCGCAAATAAAATCAATACTTTCGTTTTGTCTCTGACCAATTGTTGGGCAAGTTCCCGTCCCGCCGCAAAACTGTCAGGAGTTTTTTCATAATCAATGGCGGCCGATGCCAAACTTGTTTTTTCAAAAACCGAAAACGATAAAACTGTACTTCGCCCACAGATGGCGTTTCCGATAATCTCTCCGTCCGTAGTTGCCCCAATCAGAATTGCATGCGGCAACAACGCGAGAATTGTTGTTCGCAACCGTTCAATGTATGCGCGTTCGCTGACCCCGGTAAAAACTTGCACCAGAATCGATTGATACGGTTCAATTCCGTTTGTCTTCAAAAATTCTTGCAGATCGAGACCTTCATCGTAAAGCGTGTTCCACGTCCTCACTTGATCCCTCCATACGGCCGCACCGAACATATTCCATTCCTACCTTACTATACCAAACAATCCCAGCAATCGGCATCTCCGATTTGCAAACAAAAAAACCGGTTCCATTTTTGGAACCAGTCCTGTCAATCATCATTCAATCAGTGTACCGTATAGGGAAACTGGGAAGAGTAGTTGCTGAACTGCTGGTAGGCTTGATCCAGCTTTGGTTGATCTTCCGCTTCCAGTTTGTACCACCCTTTTTGAAACATCAGCACGAACAAGTCGCGCTGCGCTTGCAGGGTTTCCGTCAAGATTTGCCGCAGATCCAGACTTAGCGAATCATGACTCGCTTCCCGAGCTGCCACATTCAGACTATCTGTCAAATACTTTTCTCCTGCCAGAATATCGTTTAGTCGATCGCGGTCATTCATTTCCGGACCTTTCACTTGCGGTTCATTGCCCGGTTTCGGGTTGGCGATCTGATTCTGTTGTGATTGCGGGTTGGAAGGTTGTGTCATTGTCATTCCCCCTACTGCGCCGGTTGCGGCTGTTGTCCCGATTGCTGCGTTTGTTGCTGTCCTTGCAGCGACTGTGAAATACCTGCCATTCCCTGCACGTTGTTTGTCTGCAGATGCCGCAGCAGCATGTTGTAATGACGTTGATGCATCTGACCCGTCTGATCAATGACCTGCTTAACTTGGGGATCGGTGGATTCTTGCGCAAAATGGGCGCATTTTTTCATCGCCAAAAGCTGCCAAGACAAGGCGTCTTTCAAATAGAGGAGATCTTTGGTCGTGATGACTTGCGGCGGTGTCATCATGATTGGCTGCATCAGCCATTCCCCCTTCCAGATGTTGTATATTCCCCTCTAGTTTGCACAAGTTGCAGCAAAACATGCAGAAAAAAGCAGCCGCCTTACGTTTCCGTCACGGCAGCTGCTCGCTATCCAGCATCTTCAATTCATTTACCAGGCGGCTACATGCCCGTCTGTCCGAGGCTCCGTTCCGCCAACCAAGATACCGTCCTCCCGCCGCCAAATAATCTGGCCGCGGCCAAATCCTCCCGATCCGACCGCCCATCTGACCTCATGGCCCATGCGAGCCAACGCTTCCACCACGTGGGGCGGCGCCGAATGTTCGATTTCCACCGTTTTTCCTTCGATCCACTGCCAGCGGGGTGCGTCCAAAGCAGCTTGCGGATTGAGGTGAAAGTCGATCGTATTCATGATCACCTGGACATGACCCTGCGGCTGCATGAACCCGCCCATGACGCCGAACGGACCGACCGGCTGGCCGTCTTTGCTGAGGAAGCCCGGGATAATTGTATGATAAGGTTTCTTGCCGGGCTCCAGACAGTTGTCATGGTTCGGATCGAGGGTGAAATTATGCCCCCGATTATGCAACCCAATTCCGGTACCGGGTACGACCAACCCGGAACCAAATCCCATATAGTTGCTCTGGATGAAGGATACCATGTTGCCTTCTCCATCCGCCGCAGCCAAATAGACGGTGCCGCCTTTCGGAGGCTGACCCGGTTCCGGTTGGAGCGCCGTTTCCCCGATGAATTGACGGCGTTGCTCCGCATACGCCTCCGCCAGCAGGTCCTCCACCCGTACACGCATCTTGGACGGGTCGGCAATGTATTTTTTGCCGTCGGCAAAAGCCAATTTCATCGCTTCAATCTGTTTATGATAAGTATCGACCGTATCTCTTTCGGAGAACTCAAATCCTTTCAGGATTTGCAGCGCCATCAGCGCGACCATGCCGTGCCCGTTGGGTGGAATTTCCCACACATCATACCCGCGGTAATTGACGCTGATCGGCTCCACCCATTCCGGTTGGTAAGCAGCCAGATCCTCTTTCCGCAGGTACCCGCCAAACTGTTTGGAAAATTGGTCAATTGCGGCCGCCAGCTCTCCTCGATAAAACGACTCGGCATTGGTTTCGGCAATTGACTGCAAAGTCCTTGCATGATCGGGAGAACGCCATACTTCCCCAATTTCCGGCGGTCTTCCGTTTGGCGCAAAAGTGGCGAACCAACTTTCAAACTGTTTGCCTGTCAGTTGTTCGGAAAAGATCTGATGCGCCCGTTTCCAAAACCGCCCCAGTGTCGGCGATACCGGGTATCCCTGTTCCGCATATTCGATGGCCGGACGAAGCACTTCAGTCAACGGCAGCCGACCAAAGCGTCTCGACAATTCCGCCCATGCGGAAGGCGCCCCTGGGACTGTGACCGGTACCCAGCCGTATTTTGGAATCTCTTCGATTCCGGCTTCTTTTAATTTTTCGATGGAGATGCTTTTTGGCGCCGGTCCGCTGGCATTCAACCCGTGCAGCTTTCCCTGTGTCCAGACTAAGGCAAAAGCGTCTCCGCCGATCCCGTTGGACGTCGGTTCCACCACTGTCAAACAAGCGGCTGTGGCAATCGCAGCATCAATCGCGTTGCC
>JAGVBM010000310.1 GCA_020059765.1 Bacillota bacterium | reverse complement strand
TAATTGAAAGCCCAATGTTCAGGGGGCACATCATTAAAATCCTGGGTCGCCGATTGGTTGTCCAGATTAAAGAACTTCGAGGTCATGGTCGCGAACTCCGCACGAGTCACTCGATCTTCCGGATGAAACTTCTTATCTTCCCGGCCGTTGAGAATTCCTTTGCGGATCAGATCCTTGATGTACCGTTCCGCCCAATGGCCCTTGATGTCATTCAATTCGATGTTGGTGTTGTTCACGTTGGTCGTATTGTTGATCGTAATCGTTTGCTCTGCGTTTCCGTTTCCAATGATGTTGATGCTGCCATTCTCAGCGGCGAATGCGGGCAGTGTGCCGAAAGACAGAGTGGACACTACAGACAGACTGACAAGCGCTTTTTTCATATTCTATCACCTCAGGTTGGTTTTGTACTTGCATGTATAACGTAATAAATGTCTGTGGGAAAATTGTGGAAGCGGCATGAAGAATCTGTATGAAAAATTGACCTGCCGGAAGATGCCTTCTCGCGGTTCCACCCAATGGCCTGTTTATAGAATCGGGACAACTGGCATATACTTGTAACAATTGGGAAACGAATGAGAAGGGGGGACGCCGTCGATGGAGAGGGCCCCGCGCAATCGACCGCTCGATCTTGCTCTGTTCGTTTTGGTAGTATTGGGCAGTTTGTGGCTGCTCAATGAAATGAAGGGCATGCTGCTGGGGATCTGGGTGGTTTTGCGTGCGGTACTGGCCCCTTTTTTGATTGCGACGATTATCTCCTACATGCTGAATCCGATCGTTTCAAAGTTGGTGGAGCGAGGGGTCCCGCGGGGTGCCAGCGTCATCATCATTTATTTCTTTTTCTTTATGTTATTGGCGGTGGTGCTGGCCAATTCGATTCCAATCTTTATCCACCAGGTGAAAGAATTTGTAGAAACCTTGCCGGAAACGATTGCCCGGGTGGAAACCTGGCTGAAAAGCGTTGACGACGGACGCAAAGGCATGCCGGAAGCGATTCAAAAAGCGATCGACACCAATCTTGTCCGGTTTGAAGACGGCGTGACCAAATTTATCACCGATTTTCTTGCATCCCTTGGCAGTACGTTGGAACAAATCCTGACCGCGTTAGTGATTCCGTTTCTGGTTTTTTATATGCTGAAGGATCTGAAGATTATGGAACGGACGATTGTGACCCTGTTTCCAACCAAGTATCGGAAAGAATTGATCCAGTTGATCAAGTCCATTGACGATGCCCTGGGAAATTATATTCGCGGTCAATTATTGGTCATGCTGGCCGTGGGCACATTGGTCTACGTCGGATATCTGATTGTAGGGATGCCATTCAGCCTGATGCTGGCATTGCTTGTCGCGATTACCAACATCATCCCATATGTGGGGCCGTTTATCGGAGCGGCGCCCGCGATTATCCTGGCGTTTACGATATCGCCCTTCATGGCCTTGAAAGTGACCATTGTCAACCTGATTGTTCAGCAATTGGAGGGAAATTTGATCTCGCCGCAGATCGTCAGCAAAAGCCTGAACCTGCACCCGTTGCTGATCATTGTGGCTCTTTTGTTGGGCGGCGAAGTAGGCGGCATTGTCGGATTGATTCTGGCCGTACCGGTTGTGGCGATTGTGAAAGTGATTCTGGAACATGTGGTGCAGCACTATGTCAGACGATAAAAACCGATAGATTTTGCGACAAAAGAGGAAATTACATGTAAAAAGTCGAATAAGATTCCAAAGAACCTGTCAAGAATACCAAAAAGAGGTGTAAAGCCATGAGTTCACATCTCGACAAAACCATGATGTTTTCTGGAAACAGAGATGAAATGAATCAAGCGGAACAAGCGATTCTGCTTGCTTATGAAGCGTTGAAAGTAAAAGGGTACAACCCGGTTCATCAACTGGTCGGCTACTTGATTTCCGGCGATCCCGCTTATATCACAAGCCATAATGACGCTCGCAACACGATTCGCAAGGTCGAACGGGACGATTTGATCGAAGAATTGGTACGTGCGTATATGGCCAATCATAAATAATGGGGAGACTTCTCGGCATTGACCTTGGCGACGTGCGCATCGGTCTGGCGATCAGTGATCCGTTGGGATTGACCGCGCAGGGATTGGACGTAATCCGCCGCCGGACGGAAACGGAGGATCTCAAACGAATCGGCGACCTGATTCGGGAATACGACGTACAGACGATCGTTCTCGGATTTCCGAAAAATATGAACGGCACCGTCGGACCGCGAGGGGAACTGACTAGAGAATTCGCCAGGCAGTTGGAGGAGACTTTTCATTTGCCGGTAGTTTTATGGGACGAACGAATGTCTTCCATCGCCGCCGAACGGATTTTGATCGAAGCGGACGTACGCCGCAACAAGCGCAAGCAGGTAGTCGACAAAATGGCGGCCGCCATTATTTTGCAAAACTATTTGGATTCACTGTAATCTTTGAACCGCAATTCTCAGAAAGCAGGTGCAGCTCATGAGCGAAGTGCAAAACGAAAACATTATCGTGCTGACGGATGAAGACGGTGGCGAGCATGAATTTGAGGTGCTCGAAGTGCTTGAAGTCGAGCAGCAATCCTACGCGATCTTGCAGCCGACCGACACACAGGACGATGAGGCGATCATTTTGCGTATCGAACAAGACGAGAACGGCAACGAAGTGCTCGTTAACATTGAAGATGACGATGAATGGGACAAAGTGGCCGAAATGTACGATACGCTTCTGTTCGAAGATCTGGATGAGAAATGATCGTACGCAGCGATTCTCTCCGAACAGGAAGCCGGACGTGAAAACGTTCGGTTTTTTTGTCCTTTTTTTTGATATAATGGCAGGGAAAGGGGGGGCCATCGCTGAATTCCACCGGATTTCAACAATGGACGAGCAAGGCCATTGCATTGACTGCAGTCCTGGCCGTATTGGCAGGGGCGGGTTATTTCACGTACCTGTGGACGCCGCCGCAAACGGACGGTGAGCAGGTGACGGTCGAGATCCCAAAAGGAGCTTCCTCGCAACAGATTGGAACGATTCTGTCAGACAAAGGCCTGATCCGCAGTCCTTTGCTGTTTCGAACGGCCGTTAAATGGGGCGGCCACAGTTCTGCCATGAAAGCAGGCACATATGTAATCCGCAGAGGATCGACGATACCCGAGATTCTGGACATGATTAAAGAAGGCAAAGCGAAACAGAATGTGACGCGATTTACAGTACCGGAAGGTTTTACGGTCGATCAGATTGCCGACGCTCTGGCGAAAAAAGGGCTTGTGGATCGCGAGCGGTTCGTGCAAGAAGCGGCTGCCGGGTCTTTCGAGTTTGACTTTGTAAAGGCAATACCAAACCGCCCCGGCATGAAACATCGACTGGAAGGGTATCTGTTCCCCGACACCTATGAAGTGAAAGTCGGCGCAACGGAACATGACATTCTGTCGGTCATGCTGACGCAGTTTCCGAAGGTTGTCACACCCGAAATGCAAACCGGATTCAAACAAAACGGACTGTCCCTGCATGACGCGGTGACCATGGCGTCGCTGGTGGAGAGGGAAGCCGGAGTTCCGAAAGAGCGGGCGAAAATTGCCGGTGTGATCTTCAACCGGCTGCACAGCCAACCGCCGATGCTGCTGCAGATCGATGCCACGATCCAGTATGTGGTCGGTCAAAAGCAGGAATTGCTGCTGAAAGATCTGGAGATTGACAGTCCTTATAATACCTACAAACGAGAAGGGCTGCCGCCGGGGCCGATTGCTTCTCCCGGCAAAGACAGTCTGCTGGCCGTCGCCCATCCGGAGAAACATGAATATTTTTATTATGTAACGAAAAAGGACGGTTCCGGGGAGCACTACTTTGCAAAGACGCTCGCCGAACATAACAACAATATCGCGATCAGCGAACGGAACGGGAACTGACTGAAACAGGAACGAACTGGAACGCATGCGGCGCGGATTCCACGCGCACACTATTTGCAAAAAGGGGTGCGTTTGCATGCGCAAACATGACGGGGAAGCACCGGATCCTTCCGATTTGACGCATCAACCTGCCAATTTGG
>JAGVBM010000026.1 GCA_020059765.1 Bacillota bacterium | reverse complement strand
GTAAAAACTCCCCTTGTACGATGTGCAAGGGGAGTTTGTTTCAGCATAATTCTTGATAGTAAAATCAAGCGGATCAGACTATTTCGCTTTCCTGTTATCGTTGCTCCATTTCATCACGAAACGGTCGCATCCAAACATCCACCAAAACAACAGCTTGATTCGTTTTGGGTCTTAACTGGGAGACGGGTGTCGGTTGCGGTATTTCTTCACCGTCCTGTTCCATACCGTAGAGATGAAGAGCCAATGCATCTTTTGCCATGCGTAAAGCTTCCGCATCAGTATTACCACTTGTCAAGCAACCAGGCAAATCAGGAAATTCTATGGAAATCCCATCTTCTTCATAATCGAAAATGGCGGGATAAATATACCGGTCTCGTTTCATGTACAGAAAACCTCCCATGCAGAGGATCTACTCCAAACCCGCTTGCTTAATTATACTCTTTATAGTTTTAATTGGTAAATCCTTCTTGGGATGGGGTATTGTTACTTTCCCAGGCTTCGATTCACCGGAACTCCCTCTGCCGAATCATTCGCGGCTGCAACAGGTGCGCGTAACGTCCGATCGCGGCGGGCAAGACCAACCAGCCGACCGCCCACATCCGGTCGGCCCAGGAGCCGTCAAACAGCACCGGCAAACTCATCAGCACCGTATCGAACACCACATGGGCGAAAATCACCGTTTCCAGATCATAACGCAAAAAGAACCACCCGATCATCATGCCAAATAACGTCAACTCAACAAAACGTGTGTAAAAGGGATGAACCGGATACAACGAATGGGCCAGCGCCCAAATCATCGACGGAAGCAGCAGCGCCAAAAACGTGCTGCGCAAATATTTCTTGACCAATCCCATCCCGAGCAAACGAAAGGTAATTTCTTCGCCGATTCCCGCCGTCCAAGCGAGGATCGGGAACAGTCCCGGCACCAGATAGTTCCATGGAGTCATCGAATAATCGTTTTCCGTCCAGACACCCAACCACGTTTCCGAAATCCAGTAAAATACGCTTTGCAGCCCCAACCACACGAAAGCCAGCAAATAGCCGCGAAAGGCCGCTCCGCGAAGCCGTTCCGGCCACCCTCCATCTCCCCAATGCAGCCACTTGTCACGCCACAGGTCGTTTTGCAAAATCGATCCGGCAACTGCGGCGATATAACTTGCACCGCTGGATAAAACCGCAATGACGCTGATCAACAGGGCCGTGCCCCACAAGATCACGACCAGGGGCATTCCCAAATCGATCGTCATATTCGTCAAGAAGGTCGGCCAATCGTTTAAATGGGTCAGCAAGCCGATTCCCAATAAAATCAAGGCAAGTACAAGCCCCCTCTCCCAATCCACCTCGTGCCGCGGATGGACAAAGGCCACCACCAAAGAGAAAATAACCAACAAAAGCATCCCCAGGAGGCTGATCCACGTCAGAATCGTTCCCAAAGTTTCCTGCTTGGCAAACCACTGCTGATCCTTTTCCGGAATTTCGTAGTAGGCCCGGTAACTTGTCACCTGCTTGCCGGCAATCTTCACTTCGTGAAAGAAGCTTGACTGTCCCACATCCCAGCCGGTGTCTTTCCAGCGGAAAATATAGTCATCCCGGGAAGTCGGCGGCAGATTCTTCTCAGATTCCGCCTCTACCAACTCTAACCGGGAAAAACGCACCCCATGATGAAACAACTCGTCTTGCGCCAGTCGAATCGCCTCTCTGCCAGTGATCGCAGGTCCCGCCGGTCGGTGTTTTGACTTGAGTTCGTATCCCAACACATGTCCGCTGGCATCGTCAATCCACACCCGATAGGTGTCTTCCCCCGGTTGAAAATACGTCACCAGCCAACTTGTCAGTGGGTATGCCTTGTCTTGCTTCGCGGCAAATTGATCCGTCAGATCGTGCCGCTGCAAATACGCATCCATCTCGGTTTCACCCTGGTACAGAACCGTACGGTTTAACTCCGACACAGAAACTCCTTTTGTATGTAAAAAATCGGCCGCCAGTCGACCCGCCGTCTCGCGGTTGATTGAACTAACCTGCTCAGAAGCCGATTCTTCCTGATCCGACAAGATGAAAAACGCAAACAATCCAAACAATGCCAAGATCCATAGCACAGGGTATTTGCTTCGCCGCATTACGCCCATCCTTTCTCACTTCCTACGCAACTATCTAACCACAATTCTCCAGCGAATACCAGAAGCAAAAAACCAATATAAACACCCCGAACACGACAGGAGCGACTCCGCCGATCCGGGGTGAATTAGGGCACACGCAGGAGTTTGCAAACTTAGGATTTTTCAGGTCACTTATCCGAAATTTCAATCCGATCTGCTTGGTTTGATACTACGTCCGGGTGCAAGGCCGCTTTAACCGCTTCCAAGGACAGATACGACGTTCCCTCTTCGACCACCAACGGATGAGACAGAACCACCGGTTGACCGTCGATCGTCATGTCCCCGGTGCCCATCATGATTTTCACGGAACGCCCCTCATACTGGAAGGCAATCGACCACTCTGCCGGATTCCAAATCACTTCCGATCCGAGAGCTTCCATCGTGAACCGCAGCGGTACATAGGTCAAATTCTCTTTCACAAACGTTTTCTGTTCGTGAAGTTCGATCGAATTCACGAAGGTTTTTTTGTTCGCCAAATCAAACGTCACCGTTTTGCCGCGCCCCGGATGAAGCATCTGGAACGCGACGGGCAGCGTCAGGTCTTCGCTGCGAATCGTCACATCCGGCGTAAGCCCCACATGGTGCGGGGAGGTATCGTCGGCGAAATAAAACTGCTCGGTGGTCAGCTTCAAATAACTGTTGTCCTGCAGCGGAACTACTTGCTGGATGACACCTTTTCCAAAGGACCGCTCACCGACCAGAAGCGCCCGCTTGTTGGCGCGCAAGGAACCGGCCAAGAACTCGGACGCACTGGCGCTGCCTCCGTCAATCAGAATATTCACCGGCAGTTGGACACTTTCCACATCGGCAGTGATACGATCCTCACCGCCCCGATATTTGATGCTGGCAATCAATCCCCCCGCCAAAAATCGATCCGCAATCTGCACCGCAGCCGGCAAAAATCCGCCGCCGTTTCCTCGCAAATCAAGCACCAAGGATTTGACCCCTTTTCGCTGCAAATCGGCCAACGCCAAATCGAATTCATCCCCAACCGTCGCACTGAAGGATAGAATGCGGATGTATCCGGTTTCCACGTCCAACAGCTTGGAAGTCAAAGAAGGCAGTGTAATCCCTTTGCGGGTAATCGTCAAAGAAAAGGGGTCCTGTCCGGCCCGTTCCAGTTTCAGATTGACAGTGGTTCCTTCTGTGCCGCGCAGCCAGCCTCCCACCGTATCCAGCGTTTGCCCGATTGTATCTTGACCGTCAACCGCCAAGATGCGATCCCCTTTTTTCATGCCGGACGTTTCTGCAGGTGCACCGGCAAATACTTCATCCGCATAATACCCTTTTTCATCAACGCCCAATCGCACTCCGATACCCGCGTACGTCTGGTTAATGCTGTTGACAAAGGCTTGGTACTCATCCGATGTGAAATAGGTCGTATAGGGATCGTTCAATGCATCCAACATCCCTTGAACCGCCCCGCGCAGCAAGATGTCTTCATCGACTTGTTCCCAATGATAGTCACGAATGAGTGTAAATAATTCGAGCAAAGTGGATTCTCTTTCGCTGATCGGGTTCGTTTCGGCTGCCATGATCCGGTTTGGCAGCGACAAGACGGCGCCCGGTGTCGTCAATCCGAACACAAGTACAGCGGTCAGCCATTTATTCGATCGTGCATGCTTCCTCATACGATTAGCGGCTCCTCTCCCTCAGACAGATCAGTTGCAAGCATGTTCTTTATTGCTCTTATTTCGGCAGCCGCATTTTGTTTCCTTTTTAATTACAAATTTTTCAAAAGTGGATTTTATCACTTTCCAACATGAATGGATATCCCAAGTAAAATCCTTGTCCGTAAGGAACGCCTAATTCTTTCAGAACGTCGGCCTGTTCTTTCCTTTCGATTCCTTCCGAAATTATAGTGGTTTGAACCTTTGCAGAAAAAGCAATCAGCCCCTCAATCACACGTCGAGCAAGAGGGGATTGATCAATCTGCTTGATGATCGACCGATCCAGCTTGATATAATCCGGTTGCAGTGCTCCAACCAGCCAAAAATTCGAAAATCCCGTTCCGAAATCATCCAGTGCAAGTTTCATTCCCTGACTCCGCAACATATCCAATTCATCCTGAACCAAATCCAGATTCTGAATTCTGGTTTGTTCGGTAAGTTCTAACACGATTTTATGTAAAGGCAGACGCAACTGCGAAAGATCTTCAAACAAGTGTCCCCTTTGAAAGGAAAGCCCATGACAGTTGACAAACAGCAAGGAGTCTTGATTCTCCATTAGAGATACGGCGTTCTGAACTGCCGCTGTACGTGCTTTCATATCCAATGAAATCGTTTCTTTTGCATCTTTTGCCATATGAAATAACGTAACAGGCGGGAGGAAACTGCCATATCGGGTTTTGCCTTGAATGGTTGCTTCATAGCCGTGAATCTGTTCTGGATTTGCAAGATCTACAATCGGTTGGTATTTCGGAACCAGTTCGATTTGTTGCAGGCGGCTCATTTCTTCACCTTCGCCTCCCTTTCTCAACTCTAGTCGCGTCGCTTCCAAATGATCTTTTGATACTCGGTAATCAAACTGTCCAATTGTTTGCTTAAATGATAGACTTCCGGATCCGTAAACGATTGACTGCTTTGAAACAGAACATGCAGTTCGCTGCGCATGTTACTGATTTTTAATTTTAAAACGGTTAATCTCTCTTCTTCCAAGTCTATTACCTCTCTTTTATTATAACTTATTTTTTTATTAAAATTAAAAGATTAATTTGATGTAAGTGAATATTGTTTGTAAAATCTAGGTCGTACAATGCTAGTTGTTCGACAACATGAAGGGGGCAAAATTGTGTCAGAACAGAACATTGTTTCTTTACAGTCAAGCATTCAAAAATACCATGAATGTTGTTCGGATGAACAGATCATCCAGGTGTTTCTGAACACATACGTTCGCACACATTACACGCGTCGCAATTATTCCAATGCCATTGAACATTTCCGGCAATGTATCAATTACAAACCTTTAAATAATGTCTATTGGCAAGATATCGAATTTTATAAATTGGCGTTAGAAGAAGGAGTTTGCAGCAAAAGTCGGAAACCGTTATCCCCGGCAACCGTTGCAAGTTTAATTGCTCCTATTCGTTCGTTGTATAACTGGGGGAATGAACCGAATATCGGCTTTTTTTCGCACAATCCTGCAATCTCAGTTCAGCTGGCACCTGTTCCGATTAACAGCAAGCATCACTACCTGACCAAAAGGGAGGTTACAAAATTATTGGCGCAACTGAAAAAACAAGGATTGCGTGATTATTTAATCGGATTGTCACTGGTGTTGTTGGGACTTCGTGTATCGGAACTTGTCAACATTGAATGGAGACATTTTCATACCGACCCGTTGGAGACTTCCATCTGGTTGAACGTAGTCAAAGGGAAAGGTAACAAATCACGCGAAGTGAAGGTGCCGCAATCCTTGTGGCTTTTGTTCCAAAAGCTCAAACATGAGGAAAAAGTGGATCCTCAAAGCAAGCTCTTCCCCATTACAGTCAGACAAGTGGAACGACTCATCCAAAAAGTTCGTGAACAGAAGGGAATCGAGAAGAAAGTAACACCGCATTGGCTGCGGCATACCAATGCTACTCTAGCCCTGTTAAATGGTGCTTCTTTGCAGCAGGTACAAGAAACCTTGGGACATACTCAGATCACGACGACGCAACGTTACTTACACACTGTTGAACAGCTAAAAAAAGCTGCACCTGATTTTGTTGAAGATTACCTGAAAGATATTCTTTGACAAATTATTTTAACAATATTAAATATCTTATGGTCAAGAATGTACTTTTTAGGTATAATTTTAACCGTATTTTATTTAATTTGTTATGGTTGAAACTAAGCGGCCATGTCGAACAACTAGCATTGTACGACATTTTCGCAGTTTTTTCATTTTCATCCGTATATAAGTAAGTATGAGTCGATTTCCGCGCTGCAATACTTGTCTTCGAAATCCCCCACGAGTCTTATGTACATGCCATAAAAAAGAGACATGCCCTTATGAAGAGCATGTCCCTTTCCGGTAAAGGTCAAACGTGTTTACTTCGGCAGCTTTTTCAAGTACTGCATGGTCTTGTACGCAATCTTCGCTGCTTCCGCGCGGCTTAACGGCGCAATCGGATTATAGCTGTAAGTTTGTTTCTTTTGACCTTCCAAAAGCTCATTCGGAACGCCGTTCACAATACCAAGCTTGTTGATCGCCAATACGGACGGCGCCGCGTAATAGTCAATAATCGTCGAGTCGGTAAATATTTTGCTAAGCGCTTTCTGCGCTGCGTCCTGGTCGTTGCCGACCTTGGCGTTTATCGCCCGAGCAATGATGACCGCCGCATCCTGACGAGTCAGACTGCCCGTAGGATTGAACACGCCCGGTCCTAAACCGCGAATGATTCCCGAACGGAACGCGGTTTCGATGTAGCGATAATCGTATAATTGTCCGCCGATAATCACGTTGGGCACATCATAGAATGTCAGATTGTTCGAATCGTAGTCTAACGGCATCCCCAAAGATTTTACCATGATCTCAGCAAACTCGCCGCGGGTAATGATGTCATAGACACCGAAGTCGTTATTGTTTTTGGGCAGCATAATCCCTTTCGACAGCATGGTTTCCAGATACTCGCGTCCCCAAGGATGACTTGTGACATCCGCGTATCCGCGACGCAGCATCATCACCGCATAGTAACCGAAACCTTCAAAAGGCGCGGTTATCGTATGCTTGCTGGTGTTCACTACCCCGCCGATGTTTTCCCACTTGTTATTGGCAAACTTCCAGATTGCCAGATTATTGCCTGCCACATCGCGCAGCGCATCGTCAAATTTAATCGTAATGTCGCCGCGATTGGTCGGCTTCAACCATTTCCGTCCATTGTAGAATTCGGTGCCGGTCGTATAGGGATCCAATCCGTCTACCGGTTTGTAGATCGAACTCGTGTCATCATAATAACCTGCGTCAATCCAGAAAAGCGGTCCCGCAAAAATGTATTGTCCCGCATTCAGCGTATCAATCAGCAAACTCTTCCCGGTGCTGGTGATCCCCGTTTTGGGTTCTACCGTTCCGTTCGTCTGGCTGGCGATCCCAAATCGGACCTGCTGCTGGTCAAACAAGTAGGGAACCGAATAGTCGTTGCCGTCAACGCTGTTTACATTTTGGAACAGCGTGTTTTTCGGGAATTTGATTTCGACCATCTTGTTGAACGCGCTGATCGTGCTGCCGCCTAACGGCGTTTTGTATTGAGCACCGACCGTACTTTGATTGGCGTAGTACAAGTCAAAAGAGCCGTTAATCGGTGTTCCTGCTCGGGTCACGGTGAATTTCACCGTATTTTTGCCCGGTTTCAAATTCTTGATGTCGACGCTGTATGTGTCCGTTTCTCCTGTCACCGGGGCGGCCGTTTCTTTGTTGATGACAATGGAATCCACTTGCTCCGCCTTGATCTTCACGGTCCAGAAGTTTTGATTGATCACCCGTTGATCCGGCAAGATTGGGCTGACAATGGCATAAGGAGGCACTTCCCGCACCACTTCAAATGTCATGCTGGCCGGCACGCCATTGCGGGTTCCCATCACGGTTACGTTGGTTGAACCGGAATCTTTTAATTTCAATTTAATCCGCGATTCGGTTGTCGATACAATCTCGAACCAATTGTTGGCCGATGCTTTGGAAACAGCGGAGGCCGGATCATAAACAGTGACTGCAGTTCCTACCGGTCTGTAATCTCCAAACAGATCCACACCATCCACTTGCACTTTAATGGCATCCATCCCCGAATAAGGCAAACGGAAGTATGCTTCCTTGTCTGTGGTGGAGAATCGAATATCACCGGTTCGCTTGAATGTGGTTGTGTTCTCCGCTGTAAAGGTGCTGTCCATCGGAATCGGATCCGAGATGATTGGTACATCGTTTGAGAATACGTATATCGTCAAACTGATATCGATCGGAATTCCGCTGGCTTCTCCATGAACAAGAATAGTATTCGCGCCATACTGAAGAACAACGCCCGGTTTTGTATACACATTGCTCACCGGACCAGTCCATGCGTTTGTGATCAAAGACTGGTTGACATATACTTTCGTATTTGCAAGTTCCGTAGAAGTAAAGTTGGTGAACCGAGCCGCGATATTTGTCAAATCGGTCGGTTGCGTAAACACTTGACCGTTGTATACATTCGTCAGAAAAATAGTCGGTGCCGGCACATAGTTGATCTTGAATGTGCTGGAATCGGTACCGTCCACCGTTACGGTCATAGTTTGCAGGCCTGAAAACAATTCGGAGGCCGGAATTTGTACCACGTACATCGTACCGTCATAGGTCGTTCCAACTGTCGGGGTATAAACCGGTTTTGAAAAGCCGGTTGCATCCTCCGTATTTGAGATGGTTACAGTAGGTGTTCCCGACGCATTCCCCAGTACCAAACCGAAAGTTAACGGCGCTTCAAACAGATCAAATGAAGAATTGGCCGTACTTTTCGATGTGTAGTTATAGGTAGTACCCGCTACTACAGAAACTCCGTACAACAGATTGGTTTCTTTAATATACACGCTGTTCGGGTCCCGATAGGTAAAGGAATACTCATTGATTTGCGTTGGCGAAGTTGCCGCATAAGTCAGCGTGGCGCGTATTTTATACTTTTTGCCGGATACGATCGTAGCTGTCTCCAAAAGATTGGGCGCGGTAAAATCATAAACGGTGTGAACGCCGCTGTTCACCTGATAGGAACTGTCGAAGATTGTGATCGTTTCCGTATTGATGACAGGATTCGCCGGATCGGAAATATCGACCAATTCCAAGAGTAAACTTAAGTCCGGCGTTATCACCTTGTTGTTGTCGACAATAAAACTTCCTTTGAGCGGACCTCCCAGCCTATCCGGCGCAGTAACAGTCGGGCCCAACACAGGATTGCCGTCAAGGCTTTGGCGAAGATTGTCCCCTTTGGCCACGTCCGGATCGGCTGTCAACCCGAAGGTGGCTTGTCCGTTAAAGAACACCGCTTTGCGCGTTACCGTATAACTCTGGGTGGAGTTTTGGGCGACGATCGTAATCGTGTTCATTCCCACATTCAACGGAATCCCCGATGCGATCCACATGTCGCCGCCGCCCGGGATCCCGATAATGCCGTTAATCGACGTCTGGCTGGTATTCGGTGCATGGAAGGTAAAACTCAACGTATTTTTGCCGGTTATCGCTTCATCGATAAAGACTGTAGTGTCATAGGGTGTGCCGTCAATTTGTCGAATGTCGTAAATAATCGGTACATTCGCAAAGAATACATACGCCGACTCGGTATCTGATGTCGACACCGTGTTGCCGGCCGTATTTTTCCCTTCGATGATGATCTTGTTCAAACCCGCAAACAACGGAATTCCTTTAAAAGTAAAAGATTGCTGCGAGATAATCGGCGCTTGCGTCGATAATGACGTTTGCACCGGCTGATTGTTCACGATTTGTTGGATCTTGTAAGAGATTGTTGAGCCATTGACCTCCGAACTGAAAGTACCGGACAAATCAATCGTCGGTACGTTCACGGTCGTCGGATTGTTGATATCCGTACTGAACGGTGAAATCGTAAAATAGCTGTTGACTGCAGCCAATACATTCACTAGCCCGCCGAGCGGCAATAACGTAAGTACAAGTGCCAGACTAAGAACCATTGCCAGCCAGCGGCGATATAAACTGCGCATGTTTCATCCTCCTTGCATCAGTAGACTCATAATTACAATATTCGACAGAAGATAGGAAAAGCCTGCTGCTATTGGCAGAAGCAGGCTTTTCTTTATGAATTTTTACTTCACGACCACCATGTTTGTCGCAGCATCCCAATCCACTTGCTGGCCCAGGAATTCGGAGATAAATCGAACCGGAACCATGGTGCGGTTGCTTGTAATTTCAGCAGACGAGTCAATGGTCTTGGCAACGCCATTGACTTTAATTTCATTGCTGCCAAGCGGCAGTTCAATCTTCACGCCGTCCTTGATAATGATGACGGTTTGGGTGGCTTGGTCCCAACCCACTTTTGCTCCCAGCGCTTCCGAAATGGCACGAACCGGAACCATGTTGCGGCCCTCTTTATTGTAAGGCTTTACGTCAAACACAGGCTTTTTCCCGTTGACATAGATCTTGATATCCTTGGTATCTCCCTTTTCTTTATAAACTTTGCGCAGCAATCCATAGAGCTTGTCCGCTTTCGGATTATTCTCCAACGCTGTTTCCACATTGGTTTGCGCTTGTTCAACCTGCTTCTTCGTTACCTGAATCGTCACCAACACTTCGACTTCATCTTCCGAAGCAGTTCCTTCTTCGATGCCCGTCTCAATCGTTTCTGCCACGGCATCTTCTGCGTCATCATTTGTTTCAACGGTACCGTCTTCTTGCAGCATCGCCTTCAACTTCTCGATCACAGCTTCCAATGCAGAGTTGCTTGCCTCGCCATTGCCGTCATGGCGTGCTTTCAACAATGCTTCGATCGCTTTTTCAATGCCGTGCCGTTTTGCTTCAAAACGATGCTCCTTCTTTTCGTGGCCTTTCTTCTTGCCTTTTCCTTTCTTATCTT
>JAGVBM010000294.1 GCA_020059765.1 Bacillota bacterium | reverse complement strand
GAATTTGTCGAGATGTATGTCGGAGTCGGTGCATCCCGCGTTCGGGATTTGTTCCGAAAAGCACGAAACTTGGCGAAAAAAGAAGGTAAAGATTCGGCGATTGTCTTTATCGATGAAATTGATGTAATCGGCGGAAAGCGGGGAGGCGGACAAGGACATCAGGAATATGATCAGACGCTGAATCAACTGTTGACAGAGATGGACGGTATGCAAACCGCGTCCCATCCTTTCGTTCTGGTAATTGCGGCAACCAACCGAGTGGACATTCTGGATCCTGCGCTGCTGCGACCAGGGCGATTTGACCGTCAGATTAAAGTGGATTTGCCCGACAAGGAGGGGCGATTGCACATTTTGCGGATCCAAACGCGAAACAAACCGATTGCTGAAGATATTGAACTTGAATCAATTGCCAAAGAAACCTATGGTTTTTCCGGCGCACAATTGGAAAGCCTGACAAATGAGGCGGCCATTCTGGCATTGCGGGAAAACAAACAGAGGATTGCAAGGAAACATTTCCGTGATGCGGTGGACAAAGTACTGCTGGGTGAAAAAACGGGCAAACGTCCGACGGCGGAAGAACTCTATCGTGTGGCGGTACACGAATTGGGGCATGCCATTATGTCCGAGTTGGCTCGTCCGGGAACTGTCGCCCATATCACCATTGCCCCCCGCGGCAATGCCCTCGGCTTCGTTCGTCAGGTCCCCCAAGATGATTCGTATTTGCATACAAAAGACCAATTGGACGGACAAATCAAGGTGGCTTTGGCCGGAGCGGCTGCGGAAGAATTGATTTTTGGCAATCGCTCCACCGGCGCGCAAAACGATTTCATGCAAGCGTCAAATTTGGCTCGTACCTTGGTCAGTTGCGGACTGTCCGACCTTGGAATCGTCGATGCAGAAAATTTGCAACGAAATGTACTTGATGAGGAGATTCGCCGTATTCTCGCCGATCTGGAAAAGCCTACTTTGGAACAATTGACTGATTATCGGAATGGGATTGCACAACTGGCAGAAGTCTTGGTGGAAGAAGAAAGCATGTCAGGCGACGCATTCCGTCAGTGGTTGACCGAACAAGGCCAACAAGTGATCCCAGTTTGATCAAAACCGATTCATGAGTGGGTAACACTTTGTGAATCGGTTTTTTTGATTTCTTTTTGTGATGCTTTGTGGTACTTTTATTGTTGGACTTCATACATACTGGAGGGACCTTGGTTGAAAACGACCATACAGAATATCGGGCAGTTTGTTGGACAAGAAGTATGGATCGAAGGCTGGTTGTGGAACAAGCGTTCCAGCGGGAAAATCCAATTCCTGCAGCTTCGGGACGGTTCCGGATTCATTCAGGGCGTTGTGGTTAAGGCCGAAGTGACGAATCAGGTATTTGAACTTTGCAGTACGCTGACGCAGGAGTCTTCCGTTCGCGTCAAGGGGAACGTTCGTGCGGACGACCGGGCTCCCAGCGGCTTTGAATTGACGGTGACCGATGTGCAATTGGTCAGCTTGGCCAAAGAATATCCGATTACGCCGAAGGAGCACGGTGTCGATTTCCTGTTGGATCATCGGCATTTGTGGATCCGATCGCCGAGGCAGCGAGCGATTTTAAAGATTCGCTCGGAAATCATCAAAGCAATGCGTAACTTCTTGGATGAAAACGGCTTTGTTCAGGTGGATCCGCCGATTTTGACCCCATCTTCCTGCGAAGGAACCACGAATCTTTTTCATACCAAATATTTCGATGAAGATGCCTTTTTAACTCAATCCGGCCAGCTTTATATGGAAGCTGCCGCCATGGCGTTGGGCCGTGTCTATTCCTTCGGTCCGACTTTCCGTGCGGAAAAATCCAAAACCCGTCGTCATCTGATCGAATTTTGGATGATTGAACCGGAAATCGCGTATTGCACCCATGCAGAAAACATGGCGATTCAGGAAGCGTTTGTCCAGCATATCGTTCGTCATATTCTGGACAACTGCAAACTTGAACTGAAGACGATTGAACGGGATCTTGCACCATTGGAAAATGTGATTGCCGGCCCCTTTCCGCGCATCACCTATGACGATGCTGTCAAACTCCTGCAAGAAAAGGGGCATGACATTCCTTGGGGCGAAGATTTCGGTGCACCGCACGAAACGGAACTGGTGCAGCATTTCGAACGTCCGGTATTCGTGGAGAAGTTCCCGTCAAAGATTAAAGCGTTTTATATGCAACCGGATCCGGAACGTCCGGAAGTGGTGCTTGGCGCCGACTTGCTCGCACCGGAAGGGTACGGAGAAATCATCGGCGGTTCGCAGCGGATTCATGACCCGGAATTGCTGGAGCAGCGATTCAAAGAACATCAACTTGACGTTGCCTATGAGTGGTACATGGATTTGCGGCGATACGGTACAGTTCCCCACTCCGGATTCGGAATCGGGTTGGAGCGGACTATTGCCTGGATCTGCGGATTGGATCATGTTCGGGAAACCATTCCCTTCCCGCGATTGTTGAATCGTTTATACCCGTAACATAGAATCTGAACTGCGCCCCGTCATCTCCGCCTGAGCCTTACGGTTAAACGAAGCGAAAGGAAACGTTTCGCTTCGTTTTTTCTGTGTGTGTAGGTCTAACGTTTCATGCCGAATTCTTCTTCATTTGCTATACTAGAGAAACGAACGAGGGGAAAAAGGACGGGTGTTTGTATGAGTGAATCAAGGATTGTTTCTGCCCGTATTGAAAAAGAATATGATCCGATTCGCAATGAGTGGGAATCGCGGGTTCAAGTCTTGATCCATGACAATGCCTTATACTCGGGATTTTTGGCTGAAATACCGCCGATTCATCTCCACACGTTGATCACGTTGTCGCTGTTTATGAAAGATACGGGAAAAATCGATATTTCAATTGCCGATTTTGCAAGATCCCTTGGAATCTCTTTTCACCAAGCACAAAAACGGATTGAGGATCTGGCCGCTTTCCGGTTTCATGACGATCCGATTCTGCGTATCAACAAGACAAAAGTCATTGAAACAAACGAGCGCATGTCCATGTCGATTTTACCGATTTCGCCGATCACATTCGTTGATGAACGGGATACTGTTGAACCTCATTCCTTTTCGGCGAAGAATTCAGATTATCTGTTCGAGTATCTGCGGATGATGTTACAACTGCCGGAATTGCCTGACAGGTACGAAGAATTGCTGATTACGCTGCAGAATTTTCCCTACGAATTGCCGCCGCAAGTGATCGAAGTCCTCATTGAGCACGTGATTGAATATAAACAGGAATTTGACCAGAACTATTTGATGACGATTGCCCATTCTTGGTCCACATCCGGAATTTGCACTAAAGAACAGGCGGAAAAATGGGTGCGGGAAACCAAAATGCTGGCTACGCCGATGAAAACGGAAAACAGTACGGAAGCGTATCTGCTGCAGTTTCTGCGCGACCGGATTCGGAAGCAGCTGTCCTCGGTACAGATCAACATGATCTTTCAATTGCTGGAAGAGCCGTTTTCTTTCGAGCCCGGTTGCATAGAAGTTCTGATCGATCATGTAGTCGCCCAAATTTCCCTGACCAAGGGAAAACCCGATTTTCCCAAAAAATATGTGGAAGTGGTAGCGCAAGATTGGGTGGAACGCGGAGTGCGCACGCGACAAGCGGCAATTGCCGAGGTGGAAGAATGGCATAAACGGTACTCGATCAAGCCGCTTGATCCGATCGATAAAAAGGAAAAACCGCCGACAGTCCCTAAGGTGAAGGGACTTTCCAAAAACAAAACGGAAATTCTGGAAAAATTCCGCAAAGCGGGTTTAAAGTAGGGGAGGGAAGAGATTGAGTAAACTGACACCAATCGGAGCGTTGTTGAGTCACCCTGCTGCCCTTGCCAAACAACGGCAGATCCTCGATCCCCGTATGTTGGAACAACCGAAAGAATATTGGGAATCCGTATTTCCCGAACTGAAGGAAGCGGATCTGCAACCTGCATTTTACACCAACCGTGTGTCACTTCAATTACTGCATATCCAGCTTGACCGCAAAAAGTGTGAAGGTTGTCAAGATTTTGCTGTTTGTCCGAAAGACGAGGATGCAAAAGGACATCAGTTTTCCATTCGCGTCACCGACAGTGAAATTGTTGAACAGATCCACAAATGTGAGCACTACCGTGAGCATCTGGAAAAAGAGCAGGAACGAAAACTGCGGTCGTTTTCCGGGCTGAATGAAGGTCATCGCCGCTTGACATTCGACAACTTTCCCACTGAACAGAAACGGGCCAATCGGGATCTTGCATTATACGCCCATCAGTTTGCCAACGAATATGAACCCGGTTCCGGCATGAAGGGGCTGTATATTTACGGAGATACGGGAACGGCAAAAACCCATCTGGCTTGTGCCATTCTGAATCGGTTGATCTCCCGTAAATTGCGCGTTTTGTATGTGCAGGCGGAAAAAACGTTTTCCGCCCTTTCGGATCTGTACTTTCGTGAAAATCGAGACGGTTTGCCCACAAGATCCGAAATTTTGGACAAGTACATATCCGCCGATGTATTGGTGATTGACGAACTGGGGCATGAAAACGTTAACGAATCTTCCATCTGGTCCTTGTACACCATCTTGAACGGGCGTGAACCGGAACAGAAACCGGTGATTATCACATCCAATTTTTCCTTGATTGAACTGGCCGAACGGTATTTGAACCGGGCAACCGAAGAGACAAGCCGTCGCGCCGGAGCCCTTGTATCCCGTCTCTCGTGGTTGACCGATCAATATGAAATGCTGGGTAACGACTACCGAACCCGCAGTTTGCGGCAATTGACTGACGATGATCCGATTTGATTTTGAAGATGCTGAGCGATACCGACATCTGTTTGAAACAGGTGTCATTTTTTGTCGAATTATTTCTCGTACGCTTCGGGAGGAATCAGTTCTTATCTGCCTAACTATTCATAGTAATAAGATAAATTTTAGCCATTCCAT
>JAGVBM010000270.1 GCA_020059765.1 Bacillota bacterium | reverse complement strand
GATGGTAGTCACGTTTCGCCGACCCCCTTACTCACGGACGTACGGCCTTGAAGTGGCCATTGAGGCCCTTCAGCCGTGCATTTAATAACAGGGACTCCCTTCGCCTCAGGAATCGAAACAAATGCTCCTGAAGCGTATTGAGAGCCTTGCAAACCGGTTCAGGCAGAGCCGAGACCCCGGCTGGTTCACAAGCGTACTCGAAGAACCGTGATGCCAGCAAACGCGCGTAACGCTTGGAGTCGGCATTGAGCACCCAGCAAAGGAACTCCTTTACCCGAAATGGCGTGGCCGTCGCCAGGCCGCGTTCTCTCAGTTCTTCCAAGGCTGCAAGCTGCTCCTTGCTGCGCCATGTCTTTAAGACCTTGATATAGCCCGGCGAGCCTCTGTATGGAGTTTGACCTCCTTGGCCTTCAGGCGTGTGACCTCCTCAAGCGCGTTGGTCAAAATCTGGACCACATGGATCAGTCCGCAGTGACAGCAGCCTTGCTGAAGGTCACCTTGGCCGCGGCCAGGAAGGTGGACATGACGCAGACGACCTTGGTCCCATGGGCGAAGTTGCCCCTGCAGCCTTTAAGATTCGCGGCGAAAGTCCTGACGCGCTCCTCGCCCTTGCCTGGTGTCGCGAAGATCACCAGGCGGCTTTCCCGGTCCATGTTCACGAAGTTGGTGACGTCATGATGGCCGCGCGAGGTCACCGTTTCGACCAAACCGATCCCGCACAGTCGGCTGAGAACGACCTGTCCCATGACTTTGAAGACGTAATAAGTCTCCACGCGCCATATCCGCTTGTCTGTGACGCAGGAGGGGCGCGCCACGGCGTTGATCGGCATCCCCTAGGCAAGGGGAGCATTACCACTCCCCGGCCGCGCCCACGGGACGTTGGCTCGTTTGAGGCCCTGTTCCGGGCATCTCATTCGAGGCATACTGGCTTGATCAGACAGTGAGTCTGGAAGAAGTTGTGGCGGGCCAACTGAAATCAGCAAAATCATGGGCCTTGCAGGGCGCGCCGCACTTGGGATAAGGATCGCCCCCCTCCGCGCGGCCTTGACCTCGTGCCGAAACTCGCATGGCGATGTGTCCATTTCCTGCGTTTACCCCACCACCCTCCAAAGATCAGAGAGGCCATGCCCAAGCGTCAACAATCATACGTATTCACAGATGTTTACCTCCATGAGGAGGCACTCGATGACCCCCTTCATGGAGCAGTAGTCAACGAAATACCATTCCATGCCCAACGTCGAAGAACCGAAAAACATGTGTCCAAGAAACCGGCTACGGTACATTCGCATATAAATTCACAGCGACCGCATACGCCCTTTGACGGTCGTCGGCCCATGGATGTATACTGAGAGGGACAATCGGCGTCGAAGGCGGCATGAGCAGCAACCGCTTCAGAGCTTCATTTCGCCGCTACCCTGTCCAACCCAATGGGAACATCTCCGAGTCATCCCCTTTCGTATCGGAAGTCCATCGGCCATGAACTTTTTTACCCTTCTAGGTGTGCAAATGAATCCCATCTTGCTGAAATGTACGTACGCTCACATTGTCTTGACTTTATCGTCAGACCAGACTTCCTTGAAATCATGAAGATAGCAGGCAAGCAGTTGAAATGTGTTTTCAATGCTTTAGAGAAGTAGAGATGTTGTCGTTTAATGTATTAATTTCAATTAATCTCAATAACAAGAATGGAACATCAACATGAAGATTCTCGTGACCGGAGCGGCTGGATTTATTGGATACCATCTTTCTCGGCGTTTTTTGAAAATGGGGCATAACGTTGTTGGTCTCGATAATTTAAACCCATATTATTCCGTTGAATTAAAAAAAGATCGATTGGCTCAACTTTTGGATTATGAACATTTTCAGTTTTCGCAAATTGATCTCGCGGATAAAAAATCCGTCTTTAAACTTTTTCAAGATCATGACTTCAGCCATGTTGTGAATTTGGCAGCTCAGGCCGGCGTTCGTCATAGCATTGAAAATCCCGGTGCCTACGTCGATACCAACCTTGTTGGTTTTGCGAACATTCTTGAAGGTTGTCGGCATGGAGGCGTCCGTCATCTCGTTTTCGCTTCATCCAGCTCCGTGTATGGTCTCAATACCGACATGCCCTTCTCGGTCCATAACAATGTTGATCATCCTATCAGTCTGTATGCCGCTACAAAAAAATCAAACGAATTGATGGCCCATACGTATAGCTATCTCTACGGACTTCCCTGCACCGGGCTTCGTTTTTTTACTGTGTACGGACCGTGGGGTCGCCCAGACATGGCGCTGTTTCTTTTCACCAAAGCCATACTGGAAGGGAAGCCGATCACGGTTTTTAACCATGGCAAGATGCAACGTGATTTTACGTATATCGACGATATCATAGAGGGTGTTACCCGTGTCACAGGGCGTACACCTTCTGCGAATCCGAATTGGGATTCTTTTGCTCCGGATCCCTCCTCCAGTGTCGCACCCTATAAAATCTATAATATTGGCAACAACAACACCGTTGAATTGTCGCGTTTTATTGAAGTTATTGAAGAACAACTTGGAAAAACAGCAGAAAAAGTGTTTTTGCCGCTTCAACCAGGTGACGTTCCCCGGACGTATGCAGATGTCGATGATCTTGTTGCAGATGTTGGCTTTAAGCCGTCAACCACGGTGGAATTTGGCATTGCAAAATTTATTGAGTGGTATCGTGAATATTTTCATGTTTAAGTTGACATGACTCTTGGAATGTCCATAAAGAAAACATCCCTCGAAACTTTCAGCTTACCTCCACGGGAGATGGGGACGGTCCATGGATTTTTCGAAAATAAAGCATGAGATGGCGGCAATTTTTGATCAAATCACAGCTCAAACAGACGTTGGGTTATTGCCGGATGAAACGGCGGTGGGCAAATTTGCAAGACTTTGTCAACGCATGCATCAAATTGCTGACGATGCCTGGATCGGTGAGGCTGAAGATTTTTCCCATCTTTCCAGCCAATTGTTGATTGCTGTAAAAAAGGGAGATGTTGAAAATAGCATTATGCTTGCGGAGTCTCTTCATGATTCTCAGGCCTATTGCCACCGAATGTTTCGCGATTAAACCGTCCATTTATGTTTCACGTGAAACGTGTTGGTTCTTTTGACATCGAAGGTTATGGTTTGTTTCCGTTCGCGATGGACAGTATGTCAACGTCAAGTGAAAGGACGTTTCGTGCAGGGTGAGAACTCCAGGAGTGGGCATGGCCAGAGTAGTGGTTGTTGCGAATCAAAAGGGTGGGGTGGGGAAGACCACCACGTCTGTGAACCTTGCGGCCTCGCTCGCCGTTATGGAAAAAAAAACGCTGCTCATCGACTGCGACCCGCAGGCGAATGCGTCAAGCGGCTTGGGAATTTATTCGGAAAAATGCATTCAAAATATCTACACGATTCTTTATGAGCCCCAGAGGGTCAGGGAGGCGGTTGTTGTAACGGACTTTCCCTTCCTCTCCGTGCTGCCTTCTTCACCGGATCTTGTCGCCGCCGAAATAGAGCTGGTGGGCAAGCCAAGGCGTGAATTCTTCCTCCGGGCGGTTGTTCAAGAAATAGCCGGGGAGTACGAATACATCCTGCTGGATTGTCCGCCGTCGTTGGGGCTGGTTACCTTGAACGCCTTGTGCGCGGCGACGGAACTGCTCATTCCGCTTCAATGCGAATACTATGCGCTGGAAGGGATCGCGCAGCTCCTGCGCACCTATGACCTCGTCCACAAACGCTTCAACAAGGAGTTGTCCGTCCTTGGGGTGTTGCTCACCATGTATGACGGCCGAAACAAGCTTAATCGGCATGTCAAACGTGAGATCTGGAAATGTTTTCCGAAGCTTGCCTTTGACACCCTGGTGCCCCGCAACGTCAGGCTCTCCGAAGCGCCGAGCTTCGGAAAGCCTGTCCTGGCGCATGACATCAAGTCCCGTGGATCAGAGGCGTATCTGTCCCTGGCTCAGGAAGTGGTGCGCAGGCATGCGGGCAGCGTGCCTGTCGGCGGGGTTGCAAGGTCTGGAAGGAAGTCTGCCTGATTCGTGAGCCTGGGCTAGGTTTTTGTAATATAGGGGCGGCAATCGATGCTGACGTGTTTTTTGAAGTGGCGCTTCGTGATCCGGGCCAGGCAGTTTTGACATTGAAAGCTGGCCAGTCCGCCCAGGTT
>JAGVBM010000002.1 GCA_020059765.1 Bacillota bacterium | reverse complement strand
GAGTTGGAGTTGGGTTCCGATTTTGTGCAGGGCTCTAGGTTTATAACAGGAGGACAAGCTATTAATACTCCATTCATTCGAAAACTTGCCATTAAACTAATTCATGTACCTGTTATTTCTTTTTTGTCCGGATTTCCTTACTCTGATACCACGAATGGTTTTCGCGGGTACTCTTGTAAATTATTATTAGATCCAAAAATTCAACTATTTCGGGACATTTTCGATACTTATGAAATTTTGGCTTATCTCTCTGTTCAGGCACCCAAATTGGGTTATAAAGTCAAAGAAATTCCCGTAACAAGGACGTATCCGCTAACCGGTAAGACTCCAACAAAAATCAGTCCATTTAAGGGGAATATCTTGCTTTTAAAAATACTCGCGAATTTAGCTTTAGGAAAATATAACGTAAAATGATTACCGAACTCTAGGGAGGGACAACATGAAAGGCATTATCCTCGCAGGCGGAACTGGTTCCCGTCTATACCCATTAACCAAGATTACGAACAAACATCTTCTTCCAGTCGGAAAGTACCCAATGATCTACCATGCAATATATAAACTTCGTGAAGCCGGTATTCAAGAAATTCTGCTTGTTACCGGAAAAGATCATATGGGGGATGTAGTGAATTTGTTAGGTAGTGGTCATGAATTAGGGGTTGAGTTTACTTACAAAGTGCAGGATCAGGCCGGAGGGATCGCCCAGGCTCTTGGATTGGCGGAACGATTTGTCGGGAATGATCAAATGGTGGTAATCCTTGGCGACAATGTATTTTCTGATAGCATAGCAGATTATGTAAAAAACTTTCAACAACAGCAAACCGGTGCCAAAATTCTGATCAAGGAAGTTCATGACCCGCAGCGTTACGGTGTTCCTCAGTTACACGGCGACAAGATTGTATCCATCGAGGAAAAACCATCATTTCCTAAGAGTTCTTTTGCGGTAACGGGTATTTATATGTATGACAGTCGAGTATTTGATATTGTCAAGACGTTGGTTCCGTCGGGACGGGGAGAACTGGAAATTACAGATGTCAACAATGCGTATATTCAACGTGACGAATTGACTTATGATATTTTGCAAGGTTGGTGGACAGATGCCGGAACGCATCCATCCTTGGCGCGTGCCAACGAATTGGCGAAAGACCTGTATTTCGGAGAGGACTTTGGAATACTCAAGATGTAGTTCTTCAGAACGAGACTTCTCAAAGTGGAGTGAGATAAAATGAAAGTACTAGTAACTGGTGGTGCGGGATTCATTGGCAGCAACTTTGTTCACTATATGCTTGATAAACATCCGGACTATCAAATATTGAACCTGGATGCTCTTACATATGCGGGGAATCTGGAAAACTTGAAAGAAGCAGAGAGCCACCCCAATTACACCTTCCTCAAAGGGGATATAACAGATCGTTCTTTTATCGGTGACGTGTTTCAGGAAGGAGTAGACATTGTTGTAAACTTCGCTGCTGAATCCCATGTGGACCGCAGTATTTCAGACCCTGATCTTTTCATTCGAACGAATGTAATGGGGACACAAGTCTTGCTGGATGCTGCGAAACAATTCGGAGTGAAGAAGTATGTGCAAATCTCCACCGATGAAGTATACGGTACATTAGGTGAAACGGGTTTGTTTAGCGAACAGACTCCCCTGGCGCCCAACAGTCCCTACTCCGCAAGCAAAGCAAGTGCGGATCTTCTGGTTCGCGCTTATTATGAAACTTACGGTCTCCCGGTGAATATCACTCGTTGTTCCAACAACTACGGCCCTTATCACTTTCCGGAGAAATTGATTCCTTTGATGATTACAAACGCTGTAGAGGATAATCCTCTGCCTGTATATGGAGATGGACTGAATATTCGGGACTGGTTGCATGTTCAAGACCATTGTGCGGCAATCGATCTTGTCATTCACGAAGGGAAGAGTGGAGAAGTGTATAACGTGGGCGGCAATAATGAGCGAACGAACCTGGATGTCGTCCGTACCATCCTGCAGGAACTGAGAAAACCGGAATCTTTGATTCAATTCGTCGAAGATCGCCTTGGCCATGACCGCCGTTACGGGATTGATGCGACGAAATTAAGAACCGAGCTTGGCTGGGAACCTCAATTTGATTTTGAAAAAGGAATGAAGCAAACCATCCAATGGTACCTTGACAACAAAGATTGGTGGAAAAACATCAGAAACGGGTCTTATCAGGAATATTATCAGAAACAATATGGAACCCGGTTGGGAGCCGTTCTATGAAAGTTTTGATTACCGGCGGGAATGGCCAACTAGCCAAAGACCTCCACAAGATACTAACATTGGAACATGAAGTTTTTTCCCTTGGAAGAGCCCAATTTGATGTCACCAATATGGGAAAAGTTCGAGAGATCGTTAATCAAGTTAATCCGGACGTGATAATTCATTCGGCCGCCTATACGGGTGTAGATTTGGCCGAATCGGAAGAAGAAAAAGCTTATTTGGTTAATTCATACGGCACAAGAAACGTGGCGATTGTTTCCGAAGAGATCAAGGCGAAGCTATGTTACATCAGTACCGATTACGTCTTTGACGGACGCGCGGATTCACCCTATAAAGAATATGACAATACCAATCCGCTTGGGGTATATGGCAAATCGAAACGAGCAGGCGAACAATTAGTACAAAGTCTGTCAACAAAATATTTTATAGTAAGGACATCTTGGGTCTATGGTCTTCATGGGAACAATTTTGTGAAAACCATGTTAAAGCTGGCGGGTGAACGGGATCGGTTGAAGGTCGTCCATGATCAAATAGGTTCTCCAACGTACACGGTGGATTTGGCCAAGTTTCTGTCTTCTTTGATTCAAACAGAAAAATACGGAATTTACCATGCCACCAATATGGGCGCATGTTCCTGGTATGAATTCGCAACAGCCATTTTTGAAGAAAGCGGCGTATCCATACAGATCGAGCCTTGTACCACGGAGGAGTTTCCCAGACCTGCCCCGCGGCCGAAATATTCGGTCCTTGATCACTTGGCAATTCGGGCCAATGGATTTGAAGACTTGCGGCACTGGCGGGATGCTTTGCGTGATTTCATTAAAGAACTAAACCGCAACGATTGAAGAAATGGAATATTTCCGAGGTGGCAAATATGCAGATAACGAAAACCAAATTTGATGGGGTTTATATTATAGAACCTGATGTATTTGGTGATCACCGTGGCTTCTTTATGGAAAGTTACAATCAAAAAAAATGGCTCGAATTCGGAATCCAATATGATTTTGTCCAGGATAACCACTCTTTGTCCGCACAAGTGGGTACGATTCGCGGTTTGCACTACCAAT
>JAGVBM010000020.1 GCA_020059765.1 Bacillota bacterium | reverse complement strand
AAATTGACCGACGGGATACCCGCTTCATTAAAGATATTGGTATCACTGCCGCCTCCCCTTGCCGCCAACCGGGGAGTCATTCCGGCTTTTCGCGCTCCTTCCAGTGCAATCCGCACCACTTCATCATGTTCCGTCAACTGAAAGCCGGCATAGATCTTTTGTTTTTCCATCTCAAAACGTGCCCCAAACTTTTCGGCAGCCAACGCAAATGCCGTTTGGATCTTCTCCATCTGCCGATTCAATTGATCTTCATCCCGGCTGCGAACTTCTCCAAGCAATTCCACGTAATCGCAAACGATATTACTGCGTTCCCCGCCTTTGATCACCCCGATATTAACGGTTGTATCTTCAGCGATTCTCCCTAGTCGAATATTGGAGAGGGCGGGACCGAGGACAGCGATCGCGTTGATTCCTTCTTCCGGATTCACTCCGGAATGGGCCGCTTTCCCATGAATCTTGATCGAAAAATCGATTTCCGTCGGCGCTGCCCCGATAATAATATGAGGCGGACCTCCGGAGTCCATGACAAAACCGAATTTGGCCCGCAAGTTTTGTTTGTTCAGCAAACGTGAACCGAACAAACCGGTTTCTTCCGCTATCGTAAATACAAATTCCAAATCCCCATGGGACAGATGCTGCTCGTTTATCACTTGTGCCGCTTCCAGCAAAGCTGCAATTCCCGCCTTATCATCCGCGCCGAGAATCGTGTTGCCGTTCGTCCGAATCACACCGCCTTCAACAACCGTCTGTGTCCCTTTGTTGGAGACCACGGTATCCATATGGGCAGCAAACAAGACGGGTGGCACGCCGTCAATCGATCCTTTTTTCATTGCAAGCAGGTTTCCAGCAAAGCGGACCGTTGCTGCTCCACGCATGTCGCCGGTCATCAGGAGCATCTCACGGCCCGCGCCATCTTCATTCACTTCAAATCCCAGGTCTTGCAGTTCCTTTTTCAAATACTCCATCATTTCCCACTCATGGGAAGACGGGGAATCGATCTGCACCATCCGCAAAAATCTGTTGATCAAACGAGTCTCGTTCACTTGTTCGACCATGCGCACCCTCCTTCCATGAAAACTAGAAGTAGTATGCACATTTTTCCATCTGTCAAAACCTTGATTCTGCCAAGATCCGAACTAGATGGTTTGTTTTCTGCGGATCACCTCATAGAACCACATGGGATCTTCCAAGTCTGCACGCCTTTTTTCCGCTTCGTGCAAAAAGAAATGAATCAGCAGCAGAGCGTCCAGTTCATGGGAGGAAAGAACATCTTGAATGCCATACATCCTGGCAACTTCAACTCGTGCTTGTTGACCTTCTTCTTCCCGATTCCCCAAGACTCTTTCGAACAAAATGGATTGCAGCAGTCCAGGCGAAATCGTGTACGGCACACTGCGGCGGTTTTCAATCCAACGAATCGTTCTTCCTTCAACAGGATGAGCCTGTGTTCGCTCAATCAGCACCCGATCAGGCGGATTGAGACGAAATATTTTCCCGAGCACAAAGCGCAGCTCTCTTTCCCTGAAAAACCCGCGCTCCAAAACGACAACTGGTTTGTTCCTCCCTTCCCAGCGAATGTACATCAAACCGGTCATGAGTCCAGGATCCAGCGCGAGGATGTTCATAGAATATCCCTACTTTTCAGTGGAATGTTAAGAGAAGGGTGCAGCTTCATCCAACCTTTATCATCCATTCTAAAATCATTATATACAGGATTAAAATGAAATGGTACGTGCTAAAAGTACTATCGTACAGACGGGCTTTCCTATGAAAAAAGCCCAAGAGCACGGTCAAACCGTATTCTTGAGCTGCAGACTTTTTATTAGCGAACGTGCACGGGACCAGGTATGCCGCCGTCACCTGCCCGCTTGGTTTTACCTATACCTGTTGAGTAATGGCAACCAGGAAACGGGCTGCGTTCTCCAGATCATCCAGGCGGATAAACTCTTCCTTGGTATGGATTTTTTCATAGCCGATCGCGATATTCACCGTAGGCACACCCAATCCGTTCAGCACGTTGGCGTCACTGCCGCCGCCCGACGACAAGGTGGACGGCTGAAAGCCGATGGAACGGGCAGCCTGCATCGCAATTTGCACAATTTCATGATCATCAGAAAACTTAAAAGCAGGATACATGTGATGGACGGTGACCTCAGACCGGCCGCCGGCTTCTTTCGCCGCTTCTTCAAACATGGCCTGCATATGCGCCAGTTGCGCTTCCATTTTGCTCTGCTCCCGGGAGCGGGCTTCCGCCACGATTTCAACCCTCTCCGGCACAATGTTGGTGGCGACTCCACCGTTAAACATGCCGATATTGGCTGTCGTTTCCTGATCGATGCGCCCCAATTTCATCTTGGAGATCGCTTGGCTGGCAATTTTAATGGCGGAGATCCCGGCCTCCGGATTAACGCCGGCGTGGGCCGTCCTGCCGTGAATGACCACTTCCATTCTCGCTTGCGTGGGAGCCTGCGTGACGATTTCTCCAATCGGACCGTTGCTGTCAAAGGCAAATCCATATGTAACATCTTTGATCAAGTTTCCATTCAGCTGACGCGATCCCAGGAGTCCCAGTTCTTCCCCCATTGTGAACAGCAGCACGATATTGCCGTGGGACAGGTTTTGCTCATGCAGCACACGGACCATTTCCAGAATGCCGGCTACGCCTGCTTTATCGTCGGCGCCAAGGATCGTCGTCCCGTCCGAGGTGATCCGATCTGCCAAGATCTGCGGCTGAATGCCTTTTCCCGGTTGAACTGTATCCATATGACAGGTGAATAGAATCGTCGGCTTGCTGTCGTCCCCTTTGATACGGCAAATGAGATTGCCGGTGTTGCCGCCGACTTTGTGTCCGGCGTCGTCTTCATAAATTTCCACGCCGTAGGGTTGCAGCTTTTCCTTCAACGCATCAGCCATCTGCCGTTCTTCCCGGGAATGGCTGTCAATTTGCACCAGTTCCACAAACTCCTGAATAAGTCTCTCGCGATTCACTGTTACCATTTTGTACGCCCCTTTTCTTGGTTCTCTGCATTTCGAAAAGCATGACTCCGTTCGCCTTTCCGTTCGTACAAGTAGGCAAGCCTGGCTTGTCTGCTTTCCGTTTGGGAAGACAGCCGATTCGCGATTTGCAGCCGCCTGCCCGATTCGCGCCATGCGGATCCATCCCCTGCCGGCTGCAGGAATGCGGTCTCGTGCCGTTTGAGCGGACGCCAGAACCAGTCTTCAAGCAACGATTCGGATTGCGGTTGCTGCTTCTTATCCGAGTTCCTTACTTCATCTTCGCGAACTGCCACTTTATTCCCTCCTGTTTCTCAGAAAAACTTTTCCGCCCGCTGCCGTATCTTCCCCGAACGATTCTCACAGGGGGATGTTGCCATGTTTTTTCGGCGGGCGCGAATCCCGTTTGTTCCGCAATAACTCCAGCGCTTCTTTCAATTTTTGCCGCGTTTCCCGCGGATCGATGACATCGTCCACCATCCCTGCAGCGGCTGCCACGTAGGGATTGGCGAATTTTTCCTTGTATTCGGCAATCTTGGCGGCCCGGGTCGCAATTGGATCACCGCTCTCCGCAATCTCTTTGGCGAATATAATATTGGCGGCTCCCTCCGGCCCCATCACCGCCACTTCGCCTGTAGGCCACGCATAGACGAGATCCGCGCCGATCGCTTTCGAATTCATGGCAACATAGGCTCCGCCATACGCTTTGCGGACGATCACTGTAATTTTGGGAACCGTAGCTTCCGAATAGGCATAAAGAATTTTGGCACCGTGCCGGATAATGCCCCGATGTTCCTGCATGACGCCGGGAATAAAGCCCGTCACGTCTTCAAAAGTGATCAACGGGATGTTGAACGCATCGCAGAATCGGATAAACCGGGCGATTTTATCGGAAGAATCGATATCCAATCCGCCTGCCAGATATTTCGGCTGATTGGCCACAATCCCCACCGATTGTCCGTCAATCCGGGCAAATCCGATCACCGCGTTCTTGGCGAACGATGCCTGCACTTCCATAAAGTCGCCGTGATCAACCGTCAGATGGATAATATCCCGCACATCATACACTTTGGTGCCGTCTACAGGCACCACATTCAGCATCTCTTCAATCCAATCGTCTGTTTCCGGCGCCGGAACTCGGGGCGGATCTTCCATGTTGTTTTCCGGCAGGAAAGACAGCAGCCGACGGACTTCATTCAAAACGTCTTCTTCCGAGGAGCTTGCAAAGTGAGCCACGCCTGAGACGCTGCTCTGCACTCTGGCGCCGCCCAAATCTTCCGATGATATTTTTTCACCCGTCACCGTTTCAATTACTTTGGGACCTGTAATGAACATTTGGGATGTCTTTTCCACCATAAAAATAAAATCTGTAATGGCGGGAGAATAGACGGCTCCTCCGGCACACGGCCCCATAATCACCGAAATTTGCGGCACCACCCCGGAATAGATGGCGTTGCGGTAGAAAACATGTCCATACCCGTCAAGCGACACCACACCTTCCTGAATGCGGGCGCCGCCGGAATCGTTCAACCCGATAATCGGAGCGCCGTTCTTTGCCGCCAAATCCATAATCTTGACAATTTTTTGCGCGTGCATTTCCCCCAAGGCGCCGCCAAATACGGTAAAGTCTTGGGCAAATACGTATACCAGGCGGCCGTTGATTTTCCCCCAACCGGTTACGACCCCTTCTCCGGGTGCTTCCACTGCGTTCATTCCAAAATGGGAAGCGCGGTGTTCGATAAACGGATTTAATTCGCGGAACGTCCCTTCATCAAGCAGAATGTCGATTCGTTCCCGCGCGGTTAATTTCCCTTTGTCATGCTGCTGCGCGATTCGTTTGTCGCCGCCGCCCAGTTCGATTTTGCGGCGGCTTTCCTGCATTTCCAAGATTTTCTTTTCCACTGGAGCCCCTCCTGTGACGCCGCATGCCTGTCCTATGAAAAACGATTAGTCAGGCTGCTCGATTCTTTGACAATACTCGGTCAGTACACCGAACGTATCTTTCGGATGCAAAAACGCAATCAATTTGCCATGCCCGCCCGGGCGCGGCGTTTCATCGATCAACCGGATTCCTGCCGCTTTTGCTTCCGCTAATTTTGCCTCGATGTCAAGAACCGCATACGCTACGTGATGAATACCCGGCCCTTTTTTCGCCAAGAAAACTGCAATAGGACTGTCGGGTGAAGTAGGCTCCAAGAGTTCGATCGTGCTCTCTCCCACCTGCAAAAAAACGGCTCGAACTTTTTGATCTTCAATCATTTCCTCATGGATAACCTGCAATCCGACAGGACCTTGGTACAGCGGCAGCGTCTTTTCAATACTCTCCACCGCAATCCCCAAGTGATCAATGCAGAGCGGCGATGACATCATACAGCACCCTTTCTGACGTGATCGCGAATAAACTTGACGGTTTCCTGCATGGGAGTCCCTGGTGTAAACACGGCGGCAATCCCGTTTTGTTGCAAGGCGGAGATATCCTCGTCGGGAATGACGCCGCCGCCGATCACCAAAATATCATCAATGCCCTGCTCTTTCAGCAAGCGAGCCACTTCCGAAAACAACTCCAAATGAGCCCCCGACAACGAAGACAAACCGATCACATCCACATCTTCCTGGATCGCTGCCGCCACGATTTGTTCCGGCGTTTGCCGCAGCCCTGTATAGATGACTTCCATTCCGGCATCCCGCAGACCTTGCGCAATCACCAGCGCCCCCCGGTCATGTCCGTCCAGCCCCGGTTTTGCCACCAATACGCGAATTTTGTGTTCCATTCCGTTTCCTCCTGTCCAAATGAGGATTTATGGTTTTCGCCTGAACGAGCATTCAGTCGGTCATGTGCACCGATTCATAAAATCGATCTTAGAACAACGAAGGACGATATTCCCCGAATACTGCCCGCAGCGTGTTTGCAATCTCGCCGGTCGTGGCGTACGCTCGCACCGCGTCTAGAATATACGGCATGAGATTGGCGTCACCCTCAGCGGCCTTTTCCAGCGCCTGCAGCCTTTTTTCCACTTCCTCGTTGTTTCTTTGCGAACGAAGTTTGGCCAATCGTTCAGCCTGGATGCGCCCCAATTCCGGATTGACTCGCAGCAATTCCGGCGGCGTCTCGTTATCCACCGCAAATTTGTTCATTCCGATCACAATCTGCTTGCCGGATTCGATGTTCAGCTGAGTCTGATAAGCTGCCTGCTGAATTTCCCGCTGCATGTATCCTTGTTCAATGGCCGCCACAGCACCGCCCATCTCATCGATTTTCTCAATATATTCCCAAACCTTTTCTTCCATCCGGTCGGTCAATGCTTCAAGAAAATAAGAACCGCCGAGCGGATCGACTGTATCAGCAACACCGCTTTCATAAGCGATGATCTGCTGGGTGCGCAGCGCAATTCTCGCCGATTCTTCCGTCGGCAAAGCCAGCGCTTCGTCCCGCGAATTGGTATGCAGACTTTGGGTTCCTCCCAATAAGGCCGCCAATGCTTGCAATGTAACCCGGACAATATTGTTGTCCGGCTGTTGGGCCGTTAATGTGGATCCGCCGGTTTGCGTGTGAAATCGAAGCTGCCAGGACTTGGGATCTTGCGCTTGAAAACGATGCCTCATGATCTTCGCCCAGATTCTCCGCGCAGCGCGAAACTTTGCGATTTCTTCAAAAAAGTTGTTGTGCGCGTTAAAGAAAAACGACAATCTCGGAGCAAATTTGTCCACCGGCAGTTCCGCTTCAATGGCTGCCTGCACATACGAGATCGCATTGGACAGGGTAAACGCCACTTCCTGCACCGCCGTCGATCCCGCTTCCCGGATATGGTAGCCGGAAATGGAGATCGTGTTCCAGTTCGGCACGTGTTCCGCGCAGTATTCAAAAATATTCGTGATCAGCCGCATCGACGGTTGTGGCGGATAGATGTAAGTACCGCGAGCGACATATTCTTTGAGAATATCGTTTTGGATCGTGCCGGTCAGTTTGTCCGGTGAGACACCTTGCTTCTCCGCCACGACGATATACATCGCCAATAAGATGGCTGCCGGAGCGTTGATGGTCATGGACGTGCTGACTTGATCAAGCGGAATCCCCTGAAATAACGTTTCCATATCAGCGAGCGACGAGATGGATACGCCCACTTTGCCCACTTCGCCCCGCGACATCGGATCGTCTGCGTCATATCCGATTTGTGTAGGCAGATCAAAAGCGGTGGACAAGCCGGTTTGTCCTTGCTCCAACAAATAACGGAACCGTTCATTTGTTTCTTCCGCCGAACCAAAACCGGCATACTGCCGCATGGTCCAGTATCGGCCTCGGTACATGGTGGGCTGGATGCCGCGAGTATACGGATATTCGCCAGGGAATGCCAATTTCTCCAAATAGTCAAAATCAGACAGATCTTCCGGGGAATAAAGCCGCTCCACGTCGATCTCGCTGGAAGTCGCGAAACGTTCCTGCCTTTCGGGAAAACGCGAAACCGCTTTCTCAGCCCTTTTTTTGTAGGCTTCCAGTTTCTCTTTGAGTTCTGACACAAGTCCCCCTCCTGCCGTATTTGTGTCATTTTTTTGCATTTATTATAGCATAGAAAGCGGGAACAACACATGATACCTCGCGGAAAAAGGCAGAATCTCCCATATGATCACCGCCTCACGGATATCCCATGTTTTACAACCAGCTTCGGATTTTTTCGCTTCAAATGTTCCTATCCCTCCACAGCCCTTGCAGTTCGAACACCTCTTCAAACGCCCGCACCCAACGGCGTTTCACTTCATCCATCGGAATTTTCCTGCCCAGCAATTTCTCCATGGACGTGACACCTTTGTCCACAATCCCGCAGGGAACGATATGGGTAAAATGATGCAAATCGGGCTGCACATTCAAGGCGAACCCGTGAGACGTGACGAAACTTTTCCCCTCTCTGTCCCGTGTTGCCTTGACGCCGATCGCGCAAATTTTTTCATCCCCGACCCAAACACCGGACAAGCCATCGATTCTCCCTGATTCAAGACCGTATTGATGAAGCAAGCGGATCATCGATTCTTCGATCATGCGGATATATTTCCGCACGTCATTTCCCCATCTGGATAAGTGAATAATCGGATAACCGACCAATTGACCCGGCCCGTGATACGTCACATCTCCTCCTCGATCCACTTCAAACAGGGAAATTCCGAACTCTTGCAGTTGCCGCTCATCGATTAACACATTGTGCGGGCCGCCCGCTCGGCCGATCGTATAAACCGGCGGATGTTCCACCAGGTACACACGGACGGCAGATTGATCCGCCAGCACTTCCTGAACCGCATTTTTTTGCAGCGCAAAAGCGGATCCGTATTCCATCATGCCCAGATCGATAATCTGCAGGGAGTATTGTTCTGTCAGGCTCATGGCAGCCTCCTTTGGCATCAAGATCATGTCGATAGGAGAAAATTCTAGAGTCCTATCGACCAAAAAAAGCCCCCCGCTGCAGCAAAGGGGCCTGAGATCTAGACATGTGATTCCGCCTGTTGAACTTGTTCGTGAGCGTGGTAAGAGCTCCGCACGAGCGGACCGGACTCCACATGTTTAAATCCGCGTTTCATTCCCTCTTCTTTGAGGGCAGCAAATTCTTCCGGTGTCCAGAAACGTTGTACGTTCAGATGTTGCTTCGTCGGCTGCAAATACTGGCCGATCGTCAATATGTCCACATCAGCCGCACGCAAATCATCCATGGTTTGCAGCACTTCTCCAAATGTTTCGCCGACTCCCACCATAATGCTCGACTTGGTCGGAATCTCCGGCTGCATATTCTTCGCTTGCCGCAGCAGTTCCAGCGTCCGATCATATTTGGCCTTGGAACGCACTTTGTCGGAAAGACGGCGAACCGTTTCAATGTTATGGTTCAAAATGTCGGGTCGGGCATCCATCACAATCTTCAGCGCCCCCCAATCCCCTTGGAAATCCGGAATCAGAACTTCGACGGAACAGCGCAGACTCTTCTCGCGAATGGCACGAATCGTCTCGGCAAATATCGCCGCTCCTCCGTCACGCAGATCATCGCGTGCCACAGAAGTAACGACCACATGCTGCAGCCCCATCGATTCCACCGATTCGGCGACACGCTTCGGCTCTTCCCAATCCAATTCGGTAGGAAGCCCGGATGTAACCGCACAGAACCGACAGGCACGGGTGCAGACCGATCCAAGAATCATAAACGTCGCCGTACGATTCGCCCAGCATTCGAATATGTTGGGACATCTCGCTTCCTCACAAACGGTATGCAGGTGATTGCCGCGCATCAGTTCTTTCAGTTCGGTGAAATTTTGATTGGTGTTCAGACGAATCTTCAACCAATCCGGCCGCCGTAACGGCTCCTGTTTCTTCTCTTGCGGGTCTTGTACGATGTTGAGTTCTTCCACAACTGACACCTCCACGTGCGCGAAGCGGCTGTCCGCAGAGTCAATACAAGTTCACCTTGCTGCCATCGAAGGATTCAAGGCGTTGTTTGACCGACGCCAAAAACTTGCCTGCCACAAGACCGTCAAGCACACGATGATCCAGGGACAAACAAAGATTCATCATCGAACGGATGGCAATCGCGTCGTCTTCCAGCACAATCGGCCGTTTCACGATTGATTCCATGGACAAGATGGCCGCCTGCGGCGAATTGATAATCGGCTGCGACAAGACCGAACCAAACGCGCCCGTATTGTTGACGGTGAACGTTCCGCCGGTAATGTCATCGGGCGTCAACTTGCCTGTTCGAGCCTTCTTCGCTAAATCGTTGATTGCATGAGCAAGTCCCAAGATCGACATCCGATCTGCGTCTTTGATGACCGGTACGAACAGAGCGTCGTCGGTAGCCACCGCAATCGAAATATTGATCCGTTTCTTAATAATAATCTTATCGCCCGCCCATGTCGAGTTTAGGAGCGGGAATTCTTTCAACGACTCGACAACCGCTTTAATGAAAATCGGCAAATAAGTTAGAGAGATCCCTTCCTTATGTTTGAACGCGTCTTTCATCGACTCCCGAAACTTGACAAGTCTCGTCACGTCCGCTTCCACCATCGTCCACGCATGGGGAGCCGTATGTTTGCTCTCCACCATTCGTTTCGCAATCGTTTGCCGAATAGGTGTCACATCGATGGCAATATCGCCGTTGTCCAATGTCTGTGCGTTTGCCGGCAGTTTGTAAGGCGTATCTGCGGCAGATTGTGCGGCGGTTGCTGCCGGAACAGGTTGTGCCGCTCCCGTGTCGACCGGTCCGATCGCAGGTTTAGTCGGCGCCGCCACCGTTGACGAATCTTCTTCCGTCTTTGTCAGCCGAGCGGTTCCTCCTTGCTCGATGATGTTCATCACATCTTTGCGCGTGATGCGTCCGCCGACACCCGTTCCCTGAATCAGCGCCGGATTCAGCTTATGCTCTTGCAGCAGCCGCATAACAGCCGGTGAAAAACGGGCCTGTCCGTCGCCTTTGACAATCGGAGTCTCGGAAACCGCCGACGTTGGCGTCACAGTTTTCGTTTGCACGGCACCGGCTTCCTCTTTCGTTTCACCGGCTTTCGTTTCTTCGGCTTTCGTTTCTTCGGCCGCTCCCGTTTCCGCTCCGGTTCCTGCTTCGCCGATTCGCCCAATCAACGTACCGACAGGAACCGTTTCCCCTTCTTTCACCAAGATTTCCATCAGTACCCCCGCAAAATCGGAGGGAACTTCCGCATTCACTTTATCGGTTATCACTTCACACAGCGGTTCGTATTTTTGCACTTGATCGCCGGGCTGTTTCAGCCATTTTGCAATCGTGCCTTCCGTCACCGATTCGCCCAACTGCGGCATTTTCACATCCGCCATCCGGCACCCTCCTGTCATAAAATATTTGTGATCATAATCTTTAATACTCGGCTAATTTCCGCATTGCTTCCGTAATTTTGACAGGGTTCAGCAAATAGGCCTTCTCCAGCGGAGGACTGTAAGGCATAGCCGGGATCTCCGGACCGCACAGCCGCATGATCGGTGCATCCAGATCAAACAAAGCCTCTTCCGAGATGATTGCAGAAACTTCTGCCCCGATGCCGCCGACTTTATTGTCTTCATGCACGATCAACACTTTCCCGGTCCGTTTGGCCGCGCCGACAATCGCTTCCTCATCGAGCGGCTTAATCGTCACAAGATCAAGCACATGTACGGAAATTCCCTCTTTGGCGAGCGTTTCCGCCGCTTCCAGGCAGTAATGCACCATCAATCCGTATGTGATAACCGTAATGTCTGTCCCTTCCCTTTTCACGTTTGCTTTGCCGATCGGCAATACATAATCCCCGTCCGGCACGTCCCCTTTGATCGAGCGGTACAAACGCTTGTGCTCAAAGAAGAGAACCGGATCTTCGTCGCGAATGGCCGCTTTCAGCAGGCCTTTGGCTTCGTATGGGGTGGACGGTGCGATGATTTTCAGACCGGGTACGTGGTGGAAAAGGGCTTCCACGCTTTGCGAATGATACAAAGCCCCATGCACGCCGCCACCGTATGGAGCGCGTATCGTCAGCGGACAGATCCAATCCCCGTTTGAACGGTAACGGATGCGGGCCGCCTCCGAAACAATTTGATTAAAAGCGGGCATAATAAAATCGGCAAACTGGATTTCCGCCACCGGCCGCATCCCGACCATCGCCGCTCCAATTGCCACGCCGGCAATCGCCGATTCGGCCAGCGGGGTATCCATGACCCGCTCCTCGCCAAATTTTTCAATCAGTCCGGCCGTCGCGCGAAACACACCGCCGCGGACTCCCACATCCTCACCCAGCACAAATACGCTTTCGTCTTGTGTCATTTCCTCAGCCAGCGCATCGGTTATCGCTTCAATATACGTTTTAATCGCCATTTTCCCGTCCACCTCTCATTCCGCGTACACATGTCGGGTAACGGTTTCCGGATCGGGGTAAGGCGCGTTCTCCGCCGCTTCCGTTGCTTCGTTAACCTCTTTCATCACGCGCTCTTCGTAAGCTTGCACCAGTTCTTCCGTCAAAATCCCCTCTTGCAGCAAATACTCCCTGTACTTCAAGATGGGATCGTTCTTTTTCGCTTCTTCCACTTCTTCTCTGGTCCGATAGCTGCGGTCATCGTCGTCTGACGAATGGGGAACCAAGCGGTAGGTCTTCGCTTCAATCAATGTCGGGCCATCTCCTTTTGCCGCCCGCTCCCGCGCTTCCTTAAAAACACGGTATACTTCCAAGACATCATTGCCATCGACAATTACACCCGGGAAGCCGTACCCAATCGCTCGATCCGCCACGTTTTCAACCGCAATCTGCTTGTTCAGCGGCACCGAAATCGCATACTTGTTGTTTTCCACATAGAAGATCACCGGCAGCTTATGAACGCCCGCGAAATTGCACGCTTCATGAAAATCCCCTTGGTTGGTGGAACCTTCTCCCAGGGAAGTAAATGCCACAGTCTCTTCCCTGCGCATCTTGGCAGCGAGCGCAATGCCCACCGCGTGGGGCACTTGTGTTGCCACAGGGGAAGAACCCGTCACAATCCGATATTTTTTCCCGCCGAAATGGCCCGGCATTTGCCGACCGCCCGAGTTTGGATCGTCCGCTTTTGCAAAAGCGGCCATCATCGTGTCGCGGGGCGTTTGTCCGAACACAAGCACAACACCCAGATCGCGGTAATAAGGGCATGCATAATCCTGTTCCCGGTTTAGGGCGTAAGCGGCGCCAACCTGCGCCGCTTCCTGTCCTTGACAGGAAATCACAAACGGAACCTTTCCCGCCCGGTTTAACAACCACTGGCGCTCATCGAGACGTCTTGCCAGCAGCATGTAGTCATACATCTCCAGCAGCTGGTCTTTGTTCAGCCCTAATTGTTCATGCTTGCTCATTGTCTCCCTCCTTCGGGACTCGTGTTTTTAAAAATGAATCGCCCGGTTGTCAACAGCCAACGCGGCTTCGCCAATTGCTTCCGATAATGTTGGATGGGGATGAATCGACATCGCCACTTCCCAAGCGGCGGCATCAAGCAGCATAGCTAGACCGGCTTCCGATATCATGTCGGTCACATGCGGTCCTACCATGTGTACCCCCAACAGATCATTGGTTTTCCCGTCAGAGATGATTTTCACGAAACCATCCACTTCCCCCTGCACCAGTGCTTTCCCAATCGCGCGAAACGGAAAATTGCCAATTTTCACTTCACGGCCTTCTGCTTTCGCTTGTTTTTCCGTCAGTCCCACGCTGGCAACTTCCGGACGCGAATAAGTACAGCGCGGAACATGGTCATAGTTCAATGGATGAGGGTCGAGACCGGCGATTTTTTCAACGGCTACAATTCCCTCATGCGCCGCTGCATGTGCCAACTGCAACCCGCCGATCACATCGCCGATTGCGAAAATATTGGATTCTGCTGTTTGCATATATTCATTGACCTGGATAAAACCGCGTTCGATTTTGATTTCCGTCGCCTCCAGACCAATATCTTCAATCACTGCTTCCCGGCCGACAGCGACCAGAATTTTCTCCGCCCGCAAAGTTTCAGTCTGTTCACCGCGCTGCACTTGGATCGTCATTTCGTCGCCGTCCAGTTGTGCCGTTTCCGGCAGCACCTTGGCCCCAGTCATGATTTTCATTTTTCGCTTCTTTAAGTTTCTCGCCAGTTCGTTTGCCGTTTCTTCATCTTCCAGCGGCAAGATATGCGGCATGTACTCGACTAATGTCACGTCACAGCCGAAATCGTTCAGCATCGAAGCCCATTCAACCCCAATCGCCCCAGCCCCGATAATGATCATCGATTTCGGGACTGCGGACATTTTCAGAGCGTGATCCGAGTTCAGAATGCGTTCACCGTCAAACGTCAGCCCAGGAAGGCCTTTCGGTCTCGATCCTGTCGCAATGATCACATTGTTCGGGGACAGGATCTCCGTTTCCCCGTCCGCCCGCTCGATACGAACCGCACCGGCACGCGGAGAAAAGATCGAAGGACCCATAATCCTACCGTACCCTTCAATTACCGTCACTTGATTCTTTTTCAACAAATGCTGAACCCCTTTATGCAATTGCGTCACAATTTTGTCTTTTCGCTCTGTCACTTT
>JAGVBM010000224.1 GCA_020059765.1 Bacillota bacterium | reverse complement strand
GGGGCTGAAATTGATTGATTTGCCTTTTAAGGAAGACTGCTGCGGGTTCGGCGGAACATTTGCCGTCAAAATGCATGAAGTGTCCGGCGCCATGGTCGCGGAAAAGGCCCAGCATGTGCAGGAAACCGGCGCAGAGATTCTTGTAGGCGTTGATATGGGGTGCCTGATGAACATCGGCGGCCGGTTGCGCTATGAAGGGGCGCCGGTGAAAGTAAAACATTTGGCGGAACTTCTTTGGGAAGGGGTGCAATCATGAGTACACATCCGGCAGTGCCATTAAAAGAACGGATTCGTCATGCCATCGCCGACGAAGCCTTGATTCAGGCGGTCAAGAAAACAACCGACAAGCTGGAAGGCGGCAAGCTTTCCTCCTCGGAAGCACTAGGGAACTGGGAGCAATGGCGGGAACAGGGAAATCGCATCCGTTCCCATGTCGTCGCTCATCTCGACTACTATCTTGGACAGTTTATCGAAAACGTAAAAAAGCGCGGCGGACATGTCCATGTTGCCGACAATGCCAAGCAAGCCGTCGAAATCTTCCTGCAAATCGCCAAGGGCAAGAATGCCAAAAGCGTCCTCAAATCCAAGTCGATGGTCTCGGAAGAAGTTCATGTCAACAAGGCGTTGGAAGACAATGGCGTCAAGGTCATTGAAAGCGATCTCGGGGAGTACATCATCCAACTGTTCGGGGAGGCGCCTTCCCATATTATTGTGCCCGCGATCCATAAAAACCGTTTCCAGATCGCCGACAAATTCTCGGAAATTGCCGGCGAGCAATTGACGCATGATACTCCTACACTGACGGCATTTGCCCGGCAAGTCTTGCGCAAAGAGTTCCTGGAAGCGGACATCGGTGTATCCGGAAGCAACTTCGCTATTGCCGAATCCGGGTCGATCGTCATGTTTACCAACGAAGGAAACGGACGTATGGTGACCACGCTGCCGCCGGTTCATGTGGCGTTTATGGGAATGGAACGGCTGCTGCCTTCATTCGAAGATTTGGAAACCTTCGTCAACCTGCTTCCCCGGTCTGCCACCGGACAAAAGATTACCTCCTATGTATCCGTCATAAACGGCGCCCGACAGGAGGGCGACCTGGACGGAGCGCAGGAATTCCACGTGATTATCGTCGATAACGGACGGACCAACATCCTGGGGGATGAGGAATTCCAGGAAGTATTGAATTGTATCCGCTGCGGCGCTTGTTTGAACGTTTGTCCGGTCTACCGTCATATTGGCGGACACGCGTATGGAGATGTCTACCCGGGTCCGATCGGCGCGGTGATTACGCCGCTCTTGAAGAACGATTTTGAAACATGGGGGGATTTGCCCTACGCCTCCAGCCTCTGCGGGGCCTGTACGGAAGCCTGTCCGGTACAAATCCCGCTGCATGACATGCTTGTAAAATTGCGCGCAAAGAAAGTTCGTTTGGGATTGACGCCCGGCTGGGAACGCACGGCGTTCCGCGCATGGAAAGGCATGTTCGGCAAAGCCAACCGGTATAAATTATCGATCAAAGCGGCCCAGATGATGATTCCGTTTCTCGCCAAGGAAGGATACATTGAAAAAGGTCCGTTGAACATGATGGGATGGACGCACGCCCGGCACTTCCCTTCACCGGCGAAACAAACTTTCCGCGACCAGTGGGAGCGGATTTCCGGGGAATTGAAAGGGGGCGGCAACCATGAATAAAGAACAGGCTCTATTGCAACGAATCGCCAATCGGTTGGGACACAGCGAACCGTTGAAAGAAAAGCCGCAGCGGGATGTGATCGGAGCTCCCGACTTCTGGCGGGAATACCAGTTGTCCCTAGACGAGAAGATTGACCGCTTTTCGGAAAGCTGGCGGGCATTGACCGGGATCGTGGAGGTGGTTGACTCGCCAACGGCTGCATTGACCGTCTTGAAAAATTGGCTTCAGTCGGAACAAATCTCCCGAGTGATCCGTTGGAACCATCCCGAACTGGACAATCTCGGCCTCGACGGGGAACTGCAGGGACAGGGCGTAAAAGTCGATATTTGGGGTAAAGGCGGCAATTTTTCCATGAAAGAGATTGCCAACGAAGCGGAAGCCGGTATCACTTGGGTGGATTACGCCGTGGCGGATACGGGAACCCTGGCCCTCTTCTCGTCAGCGGGCAAGGCGCGCTCCGTCAGTTTGCTGCCGCCGATCCACATTTCCATTTTTCGGGCGGATCAACTGGTGACCCGGATCGGCGAGATCATGGTCAAACTGGATGAAATGAACCGGAAGCAGGGGCTGCCCGCCGGCGTCAATTTCATCACCGGCCCCTCCCGCAGCGCCGATATTGAAAACGACCTGTCGATCGGCGTGCATGGACCGAAAAAAGTATACGCGATCATCATTCGATAAGATTGGCTCGATATGAACAAAGGCCGCCTCTCTCTAATGGAGAAGGCGGTCTTTCTGTTGCGGCATATACTTTTTCGAGCGTTTACGAACGTTCCAGCAATTTGCGGGCCCGTTCGTCCATGATGTAAGTTTCGTCCGTTTGGTTGACAAAGCCCATGCTTTTCATATCGCGCAAACTGCTGCGTACTTTGAACAAGGGCAGATTCAGACTGCCGGCGATATGTTCCGGAGTCATCCCTTCACTCTGAATCAGGGTCAGCAATTGCTTCGCCGACGTGGTCAGCGTGCCGTCGGAGTTGACGCAGGCCATGGGTTACTCCACCAGCTCTTTTTTACAGAAGTACCAGTCCGTACATTCCACATCGCCTTGTTTGACGCGCTCTTCCGCCATTTCTTGCGAACTCGGCGGCGGTACGATCACCTTGTCGCCCGGCCGCCAGTTGGCGGGAGTGGCCACTTTATGTTTCACATGGGTTTGCAGCGCTTGCACCAGCCGCAGAATCTCATCCATATTCCGTCCTGTTGTCAACGGATAGTAGATGATCGCGCGAATGATTTGGTTATCGTCGATCACAAACACCGCACGGGAAGTTTCGGTCGTGCTCTCGTCCGGCATGATCATGCCGTATTTGGTGGCCACTTCTTTGTTCAGGTCGGCGATGACCGGGAACTCGATCTTCACGCCCATTTTTTCTTCAATGTTGCGTACCCATGCAATATGGGAATACACGCTGTCTATGCTAAGTCCAAGCAGCTCGGTGTTCATTTCCCGCAATTGCGGGTAGATGCTTTGGAAGGCCATAAACTCAGTCGTACATACCGGCGTAAAATCGGCCGGGTGGGAAAACAGGATCAACCAGGAACCTTTATAGTCCTCCAGCCGGATCACACCGTGGGTGGTTGTAATTTCAAACTGCGGAGCGGGTGAACCGATACGGGGCAATGCATAAAACGCCGTCGGATGGGTAAGTTGGTCGTTCACGTAAAATCTCTCCTTTGCTATTTGGATTCGACTGATAGAATTCCCAAGACACAGAAGATGATATACCGCTCGTTTTACAAAGATTTGCCAATGGACTCTGGAGTGACATCACCTCCTTACAAGGCTGGAATGACCGGCAGACGGATCGCAGACGGATGCAGTTCGTCATGATAGACCGTTTGTTCTGCCGGAACCGCTTCCGTTGTCAGTCCCAAGGGTGCGCCCGCATTCAAGTTTCGATCATATTTCGGAAAAGCGCTGGAGGAAATCTCGATGCGCATCTGGTGTCCGCGCAAAAAGACGTGCGACGTATTCCAGCAATCGATTGCAAATTGGTAAATCGTCCCCGGTTCCATCAAGACTTGCCGATCCATGCCCTCCCGGAAACGGGCGCGAACGATGCCGTCAGTCAACCGCTGAGCGAATCCGTTCGGCCAGACATCCAGCAGTTTGACGGTAAAGTCGGTATCAACCGCACTGGAGGAAGCATACAGATCCATTACGATCGGCCCAGTCACTTCCAAATCTTCCGTCAACGGAGGCGTGCTGTACACCAATACGTCATCTCGCCGTTCAATCGCGGAATAGTCGTCAGGACCGCCGATCTGAGCGGAAGTTATTTCAGAAATGAATGGCACCGGATGCTGAGGATTGTATACGAAACGGTCAAAGGGGGCTTCCGATTCAG
>JAGVBM010000401.1 GCA_020059765.1 Bacillota bacterium | reverse complement strand
TTCTCGAACTTCCAATAATGACGGTACAGGTTCCTTCATTCCTGCAACAATCCATTTCCCGTTGATATTTGCTGTTTCAATCGTATCACAAAACATTCCCTCTACCTAGTGCGTTGCCGTTGAGGTGGGTTCTTTCCAGCTTAAATATTAGAAAGCTCCTGTACGTGGTTAGAACCACGAGACAGGAGCTGGGCTTGTCAAACCTTCTTATGAAATTGAATTACGGATTTACTTTTGCCTTGAAGACCTGCTTGCCGTCCTTGTATTCCAGAACGACTGCGGATTTTACCGGGTCGTGATTTTCATTCAAGGTGATCGTACCGGTTGCCGCCTTGAAATCTTTGGTTGCTTTCAAAGCATCTTTAATTTTTTCCGGTTCTGCGCTGTTTGCGCGCTTCACTGCGTCAGCCAGCATCTTCACAGCATCGTAACCGAGAACGGCCATTGCGTCAGGAACCTTGTTGTACTCTTTCTTGAAGGCGGACACGAATGTCTGTACTTCCGCCGAACTGTCGTCCGGAGCGTAGTGGTTGGAAATGAAGGTATTGTTAAGATTGTCTTTGCCCGCAATTTCGACCAGTTGCGGTGCATCCCAACCGTCGCCGCCCATAAACGGAGCCTTGATACCCAGTTCACGCGCTTGCTTGATGATCTTGCCGACTTCTTCATAATAACCCGGCACATAGATTACATCCGGATTCTTTTCTTTAATACGGGTAAGAACCGCTTTGAAGTCGGTATCTTTCTGCTGGTAGGATTCCTCTCCTACGATCTTGCCGCCGTTCTTCGTGAATGTTTCCTTGAAGAACTTCTGCAGTCCTTTCGAATAGTCGCTGGAGTTATCGGTGTAGATCACCGCAGTCTTTGCTTTCAGATCTTTCGTTGCGAAGTCAGCCATCACTTTGCCCTGGAACGGGTCGATAAAGCAGGCGCGGAATACATACTCGTTTACTTTGCCGCTCCGCTCGTCAACGGTGACTTTCGGATTGGTTGCCGAAGAAGAAATCAACGGAACTTTCTTCTCCATCGCAACCGGCACTACTGCCAGCGTGTCGGTGGAAATTGTAGCACCGATAATCGCCGATACCTTGTCGGAAATCAGCTTTTGCGCCACGCGAGACGCTTCTTCCGGCTTCGAAGCATTGTCCTGGATAACCAGCTCGATCTTCTTGCCGATTACACCGCCGGCATCGTTAATTTCTTTTGCCGCCAACTTGGCACCTTCCAATGCGGAACTTCCGAAGGCTGCCACGCCACCCGTCAACTCGAAGTCGACACCGACTTTAATCGTGTCGCCGCCGGCATTACCGCCTCCGCCGCCATTTCCTCCGCTTGTCGGTTTCGAACCGCATCCCGCCAAAGTTCCAACTGCCAGGGTTGCGATTGCTGCAATTGCAATAAGTTTTTTCTTCATAAAAATGTCCCCCTCTCATACATCTTTCCAGTTTCTGTTTTGATTACTTATAAAAATCTGAATAATACACGAATTAATACTACCGTATTCGACAGAAACAATCATCTCGCAGATTTCTCGATTCTAGGAAAATAGCCCATTAAAACATCTAATTTCGCCTGTTTTCTCTAGATATCAAGACTAACTTAGAATTTTAATTTCAATAACTTGATTTTTAACCATTAATATCCAGTGTTTATGAGAAATGACATCCGTCCATTCGAAGCTGTCCTTATGCGCCTAGATAAGCTTTCTTGACCTCATCCGACTCTGCCAACTCGACCGCAGACCCGGACAGTACAATCTTTCCTGTTTCCAACACATAGGCACGATTGGCGATTTTCAAAGCCTGGTGCGCGTTTTGCTCGACCAACAGTACGGTTGTACCCGTCTTGTTAATCTCTTGAATGATCTGAAAAATCTCTTGAACCAATAACGGAGCCAGCCCCATCGAAGGTTCATCGAGCAGCAGCAATTTCGGACGGGCCATCAGCGCGCGTCCGATAGCCAGCATTTGCTGCTCGCCGCCGGACAGGGTGCCCGCCTGTTGTTTGCGTCGTTCCAACAAACGCGGAAAACGCTGGTACACACGTTCGAGATCCAATTTGATCTCATGATCTTTTCGCAAGTAGGCGCCCAATTCCAGATTTTCCTCCACAGACATGTTGGAAAATACGCGGCGTCCTTCCGGACAGTGGATCAAACCCGCCTGCACGATGAATTGGGCGGTTTTCCCGGTAATCGAATTGGCTTCGAATTCGATGTTTCCGGTCTTCGGCTTCAACAGTCCGGACAGGGTTTTCAACAGGGTGGACTTGCCGGCGCCGTTCGCCCCGATCAAGGTCACGATCTCCCCCTGGTTGACATTCAGGCTTACCCCTTTTAACGCATGAATCGCGCCGTAATACACGTTGATATTGTCCACTTTTAACATCGGGTTACACCTCCTGCCCCAGATAGGCTTCGATCACTTTCGGGTTGGACTTGATTTCGTCCGGCGTTCCTTCGGCAATAATCATGCCGCGGTCGAGCACATAAATCCGTTCGCACACACCCATCACCAATGACATATCATGCTCGATCAAAAGAATCGTCAGATCAAACTCGTTGCGAATCCATTGAATCATCCGCATCAAATCCTGAGTTTCTTGCGGATTCATGCCGGCTGCCGGTTCGTCAAGCAGCAGCAGTTGCGGACGCGCAGCCAAGGCACGGGCGATTTCCAGCCGCCGCTGTTCGCCGTAGGGCAAGTTTTTCGCCAATTCATCCTTTTTGCCGTCCAGTTTGAAGATCTTCAGAAATTCGATCGCTTTCTCCGTCATTTCGGCTTCCCCTTTGAAATGAGCAGGCAATCGTACGATCGACGACAGGACTGAATGTTTGGAGTGCTGATGATACGCGATTTTCACATTGTCCAGGACCGACAGGTCGCTGAACAAGCGAATGTTTTGGAATGTGCGGGCAGCCCCTTTTTGCGTGATTTGAAACGGCTTGAGTCCGGCAATAGATTCCCCGTTCAGATAGATTTGTCCTTCCGACGTTTCATATACGCCGGTCAAAAGGTTGAACAGCGTAGTTTTTCCAGCGCCGTTAGGTCCGATCAGCCCGACCAGTTCCCCTTTGCGGATTTGTATATTCACATCCGAAACAGCTTTCAACCCACCGAAGGAACGGCTCGCATTTTGTACATCAAGCTGAAGTGTTTGTTGGGCCATGTTGTTCCCCCCTCTTCGTCAAGAAGTTGAATGAAAAT
>JAGVBM010000130.1 GCA_020059765.1 Bacillota bacterium | reverse complement strand
GCAGCGCCATGCCGCCGACACCCACCACCATAATGACGCTGGAGATAATCAGGTTGCGCTTGTTGCTGTAGTCGATTCCCGAGTCCACCAGCATCCGCAATCCAGCCGAGGCGATAATGCCGAACAGCAAGATCGTGATGCCGCCCATTACCGCACTCGGAATGGAAGAAATCAGGGCGTTTAACTTGCCGAAGAAGGAGAAGAGTATCGCCATTACTGCGGCACCGCCGATTACATAGACGGAGTAGATGCGGGTAATTGCCATCACGCCGATATTTTCCCCGTAAGTGGTCGCGGGCGGTCCGCCCAGCAAGCTGGCAATTGACGTGGCGACACCGTCCCCCAGCAGAGAGCGATGCAAGCCTGGTTTTTCCATCAGGTTGCGGCCGACGATATTCTGCGTGACCAGCAAATGGCCGATATGCTCCGCGATTGTCACCAGCGCAACCGGCGCAATTGTCCAAACGGCCAACCAGGATACTTGCGGACTTGTGAATTGCGGAATTTCGAAGATCGGCGCCTGCCAGACTTTTGCAAAGTCAACCGCTCCGACGGCTGCCGCAAAACTGTAGCCGCCGATAATCCCGACCAGTATCGGTATCACCCCGAGAAATCCGCGGAAAAATCCGGCCGCCAGAATCGCGATACCCAGAGCGACAAAGGCGATCCGCAAATCTTCACTCGCCATTTTCACTGCCACGTTGGCAAGGCCCAAACCGATGACGATGACAACGGAACCGACCACAACCGGCGGCATCAGGCGGTTGAGCCAACGCACGCCGTATTTGGAAACGATGGCGGCGACAATGATATACACAATCCCCGAGAGCAATGCCCCAAACATCGCAGCCCCCGGCCCTTCCGCTTTCGACACCGCAATGATCGGGCCGATAAAGGCAAACGAAGAACCCAGATATCCTGGAATCTGCCCTTTTGTCAGAAAAATATACAGCAATGTTCCGATCCCGCTTGTCAACAGGGCAACTGCCGGATTCAGTCCGGTCAGAACGGGTACCAGAACCGTTGCGCCGAACATCGCGAACAGATGCTGCAATGAAAGCGGCAGCGCCTGCAGTATCGGCAGCTTGTCCTGCACATCCACTACTCGTTGTTGTTCCATTTTCCCCAGCCTCCTGCTTGCTTCCAATCTGCAATTCCACGTTGCCGCACATTCCCCATTTTCTCGGCGGCTTACTTTCTTTCCAAAATCACGACTTTATCCTCACCGTCCAGTTCTTTCATATGGACGGCGATCAACTCCGTCTGCGACGTGGGCACGTTTTTCCCCACATAATCGGCACGAATCGGAAGTTCCCGGTGCCCTCGATCGACGAGAACCGCCAGCTGAATCATCTGCGGACGCCCCATGTCGATCAGCGCATCCAATGCGGCCCGCACCGTCCGGCCGGTGTAAAGCACATCATCCACCAAGACGATCTTTTTGCCTTTGATTTCTACCGGAATCAGGTGCCCCTCGATTTGCGGGTGTTCCGTTTTTTCTTGCAAATCGTCTCGATACAGGGTGATGTCGATGGAGCCGACAGGAATCAGCGTTCCTTCAATCGAGGCGATTCGCTCTGCCAGACGTTCAGCCAGATAAATGCCGCGGGTTTTGATTCCGACAAGGACAATGTCCTCGATTCCCTTGTTTTTCTCGACGATTTCGTGGGCGATCCGTGTTAAGGCGCGGCGGATTGCCTGTTCATCCAATAATTCCGTCTTGACGAAAGCTTCCACATCCCATGCCTCCCTTCATCTGCAGTGTGTGCCAAATTCACTCGAGGAAAACAAAAAAGCTTCCGGCCCGAATCAGGCAAGAAGCTCGCGAGTCCCATCTTCGCTTGTCGTGACGAGTCCGCAAGTTGTCCGGTCAGCCCATCTCCGACAGATGCATTACATCCGTCAGGAATTGACCGACTCCGCTGCGTTCCGTCACAGCAAACAACAGGAACCGGTTGTCCGCTCTCCTTACCGATCTCACGGGATCAGTTTAAAGGAACTTCAGTTTCCATATTATGATATCAATTCCACTGTCAATTGGTCAAGGGTTTTGTCGAAGTATATCGATCAAATGCTGCATATCGGCCGGAATCTCCGTGCTGAACTCCAGATACTCGCCGGTTCGGGGATGTTTGAAACCCAACACTTGCGCATGCAGCGCCTGTCCGTCAATAGCGAGTGTCCGTTTGGGTCCATACAGCGGATCCCCAGCTAACGGATGATTGATAAACTCCATATGGACGCGGATCTGATGGGTGCGTCCCGTTTCCAGCTTGCATTCCAACAGCGTGTATTGGGAAAACCGTTCCAGCACGGAAAAATGGGTCACCGCATGGCGGCCGCCCGATTTGACAACCGCCATCTTCAACCGTTGCACAGGATGGCGCCCGATCGGCGCGTCGATCGTGCCCCGATCGTGGCTGACGACGCCGTGCACGATCGCCGCATATTTGCGGGTCACACTGTGTTCTTTCAGTTGTTCCGCGAGACTGAGATGGGATGAGTCGTTTTTGGCGGCCATCAGCAGACCGGACGTATCCTTGTCGATCCGGTGGACGATTCCAGGCCGCAGCACCCCGTTAATGCCGGACAAATCTTTGCAATGGTAGAGCAGCGCATTGACCAGCGTGCCTTTCATATGACCGGCTGCCGGGTGCACCACCATCCCTCGCGGCTTGTTCACCACAATCACATCGCTGTCCTCGTAGACAACGTCGAGAGGAATGTTTTCCGGTTCGACTTCGGTCGCTTCCGGTTCCGGCCATTCCAAGGTGATTTCGTCGCCGACATGCAGTTTGTAGTTGGCTTTCACCTGTCTGCCCGCAACCAGAACGAAACCATTTTCGATCAATCCCTGGATTTGCGAGCGGGACCAATCGGCCGTCCGTTCCGCCAAATATTTGTCGATCCGTTCGCCCGCTGCTTCGTCACCGACAAGAAAACTGATCGTCTCGCCAAGTTCTTGGTCTTCCATCGTTTGCTGCAAATCGTCCCCCTGCTGCATGCCATCGGTCACCCTTTGCTCACCTGCTCACGCCGAAACTCTAGCCATGTATCCAACAAAATCAAACCGACCGCAATCACGATAGCCGAGTCCGCCACATTAAAAATAGGATAGTTGATCACCCGTACATCAAGAAAATCGACTACTTCCCCATAGGCGATCCGGTCAATCAGATTGCCGATCGCACCGCCCATCAAGAGCGGCAAGGCGGCACGCACAAAGCCGCTTTGCACCCGGCGGGCATAATAGATCACCCCGATCACCACTGCCAGGGCAATCACGACAAACAACCAGCGCTGTCCGGCCAACAAGCCCCAGGCAGCCCCCGGATTGCGGTGCGACGTAATCCGCAGCAGCTCGCCAAAAACCGGGATCGATTGGCCGATTTCCATTTGTGTTTTGATCAAGTATTTGCTCAACTGATCAAGCGCTATCACCAGCGCCGCCCATACATACAGCATAATGTCACCTCAAGACGCGTAGCGCACTCCTTTATAAGCGTGCCCATTGTAGCATACTTGCGGATGGGTGACAACTTCCCGCTGCCACAGTTCCCCTCGACAGACCCCTGCGACAGCCATGATCATACGCCCAACGCAGGATCTTGTTCCGACAGCACGAGCGATTTTTTTTCCCAGATCCGGCTCTTCCATCGCCAATACATCAAAATCCCGCGCAGCCATTCATCAGCCGCAAACGCGATCCAGACCCCGAGCAGCCCCATTTGCAAATGAATGCCAAGATAATAGGAAAGGGTAACACTGACACCCCACATCGATAGAATCCCCATGATCACCGGGAATTGAGCGTCGCCTGCCGCACGCAGCGAACTGATGACGACCAGGTTGAACGTTCGTCCTGGTTCCAAAACAATCGTGAAAGCCAGCAAAGCGGAGCCGACGGCCACAATCTTCGGATCATCGGTGAAAATGCCGATCAGCTGCTCCCGAAAAAGAGCTGCTGCCAGAGCAATCAGCAGCGTGATCAGGAGGCTCCAGCGCAAACCGCGGAGCACTTGCCGGAAGGCTTCCTCCTTCTTGCCCGCCCCGATCAGATGGCCGACGATGATTTGCATTCCTTGCCCAGTCGCCAATCCGAACAACATGATAAAAAACATGATGTTCATTGCGTAGACCCGTGTCGCCAACGCCGCCGTCCCCAGCAGGGTGATCATGGAAGTGATCAGAACCTGGCTCATCTGGTAGGACAATTGTTCGCCGGCCGATGGAATGCCAATTTTCAATACTTTCCCAAGGTGAGAAGCGGAAAACGTTACATAGTCCTTCCAGCCGATCGGATATTGAATTCTCCGGTAGAGAATGACAAACGCCACAGCCAGTGACAATGTCCGACTGACGGCCGTGGAGATCGCCACGCCGGTAACCCCCAGTTGCGGTACGCCAAACTCTCCGTAGATAAATAGGTAATTCCCGATGACATGAATCAGGTTCATGCCAAGCGACACCAACATGGCATCGCGGGTAAATCCGTTCGACCGAATTACGGCAGATACGGTAAACAGCATGGCCTGCACAAACAACGTACCTCCGACAATGGTGAGATACCGGTTCGCATAGTCGGTCAGTTCCGGAGGCAATTTCATCAACTGCAGAAACTCATCCTTAAATAACACAAGCAACAGGCTGATCAACAGGCCGAACAGCAGATTGATCGAAACGGATAGGGCAGACACCTGACTGGCTTCCGCATATTTCCGGGCCCCCAAATATTGGGCCACAACGACGCCAGTCCCCGTAGCGACAAATCCGAACAGAATGATGGCGATGAAAACAAGCTGGTTTGCGACGCCGACAGCAGCCACAGCTTCATCCGATACATCGGATAGCATCAACGTATCCATGCTTCCCATTAAAATCTGCAGAAAAAATTCAATCAACAACGGCCAAGTTACAGCAAAGAGACCCAGTTTGCGCGAATCCTCCTGCTCATGACCCTTTACCATCTGTTTGCTTCATCTCCTCTTCCGAATCCAGGTTCATTATTTCCAACAGTGATGTATAATTTATATCATGTGAGCAGGATGAGGAAAAGAAGCGGATCTGCAGAATTCACATCTCCTTCACAGTTCCTCCCGCAAAATGAATGACAGGAGTGTACAACTTGAGCCAATACCTATCATCATACGAACGTTGGATCTCACATGCTGAACTGGACCCCGCATTGAAAGCGGACTTAGAGCAAGTAACAGACGAGAAAGAATTGGAAGATCGATTTTATAGACATCTCGAATTCGGTACCGGAGGACTGCGCGGAGTGATCGGTGCCGGCATCAACCGCATCAATATTTATACCGTGCGCCGTGCTACGGAGGGATTGGCCCGCTATTTGCTGAAACGCGTGGAAGACGCCCGGCAAAAAGGGGTTGTCATCGCATATGATTCCCGCCATATGTCAACGGAGTTTGCTGCGGAAGCAGCCGGTGTGCTCGCTTACCATGGAATTCGCGCCTACCTGTTTCAGGAACTGCGCCCCACGCCGATGCTTTCCTTCGCCGTTCGCTATCTGCATGCGGCAGGTGGTATTGTCATTACGGCAAGCCATAATCCGCCGGAATATAACGGTTACAAAGTATACGGCGAAGACGGCGGACAAATTCCGCCCGCTGCAGCCGATCAGATACTGAGTGAAATCGAACAGGTCGAACATGAATTGCTGATTCCTGCCATCCCCTTGCAGGAAGGGATAGACAGCGGCCGCATTCAGATGCTGGGGCAAGCTGTCGATCAAGCCTACAACGATCGTTTGTTGTCCCTTTCCCTGCAGCCTCAGATTGTCAAGCAAAGCGGCGAATCCCTGCAGATCGTCTATACCCCCCTGCACGGCACCGGCAATCGGCCTGTCCGGCGAGTATTGAAAGACATGGGTTTTCGACATGTTCATGTCGTGGAAGAACAAGAACTTCCGGATCCGAATTTCGGAACGGTGACATCCCCCAATCCGGAGGAGCGGCAAGCTTTTGAACTGGCCATCAGAAAGGCCCGGCAGGTAAACGCAGACATTGTCCTGGGAACGGACCCCGATGCCGACCGGGTAGGCATTGTCGCGAAAAATCACAACGGAGATTACATCGTTCTAAACGGAAATCAGACCGGTGCCTTGTTGTTGGAATACATCCTGAAACAGCGTCAACAAAAAGGGGATCTGCCGGCCAACGGCGTCATGCTGAAGACCATTGTCACATCGGAACTGGGACGGGCAATCGCCGATTCCTATCAAATCGCTGCGGTAGACACCCTGACCGGCTTCAAGTTCATCGGCGAGAAGATCAACGAGTACGCGCAAACGGGTCAGCATCAGTTCTTGTTCGGATATGAAGAAAGCTACGGCTACCTGATCGGCGATTTTGTACGGGACAAAGATGCAGTGCAGGCTGCCATGATGTGCTGCGAAATGGCGGCCTATTACAAATCGCATGGGATGACTCTGTATGACGCGCTGCACAGCCTGTATCAAACCTACGGCTACTACCTGGAAGATCTCGTGTCGATTACGTTGAAGGGCAAAGAGGGATTGGAGAAAATCGCGCAAATGATGGAAGATCTGCGCGAGCAACCTTTGCATGCCATTGGGGAACTGGCAGTCAAACAGGTGAAGGATTACCGCTTGGGGATCGAAGGCCTGCCGACTGCAAACGTATTGAAGTATGTCTTGGCAAACGACAGTTGGGTGGCGATTCGTCCCTCCGGCACCGAGCCGAAAATCAAGTTCTATTTCAGCGCCGTCGATCGAACCCGAGAAACGGCGGAAAGCAAACTGAACATGATGAAAACTTTTATGTCGGAACTGGTAAAGTAATTCAGAAACCGAGCAAACTCGCTGCTGCAAACTGGCAGCAGACGCAAAAAGGCACGACGGGAGATACAACGAACCCGTACGTGCCTTCTTTTCTTTCCTTCAGCATTGGATTACTCCCGTCGCTCGTCGGGCCTGTCGTCGTCGAAATAACTCAAATCGTCCCCTTCCAGTCCCATCCAGTTGAGATTGTCCGTGAAATCGCGAGCGTTCCGCCGATACGCTTCGTTGCGGGTAAACCCTGTCGGATTGCCGTGCAAATCCGCCGTCAGGTACCCTTCCAAGTCCTCCACGTACCCTCTGCGCTCTTCACTGTCGATATACATCAGATCGGGGTTGGTCCCATCTTCAAAGTCACCGGCAGATTCTGACGTTCCGTGTCTGGCCGCGTCTTGCCAGGCGTCTTCCCCGTCATAAGCCGTTTGCTCAAACTGGTTTTGGTCGTTGAATACTCGGCCAAATCCGGGATATTCAAAATTTTCCTCGACCGGACGATTGCTTTCAATGAATTGTTCCTCCGCTTTTTCCTGACAGGAAATGCAATATTCGGCAGCCGGTTCCGCTGCCAATCGTTCGTAGGGAATGTCCCCGCCGCAATCGGCACAGCGGCCGTAGGTTCCATCCTCAATCCGTTCCAAAGCTTCGTCAATTTTGGCCAAACGCAAAGAGTTTGCATCCCGCAACGCCAAATCTTTTCCCCGTTCAAACAGTTCGTCACCGATATCAGCGGGATGATTGTCGTACATCGACAATTCTCCTCCCAAATAATCGCGGAACGAATCGTTCAATCCGTATTGATCGTTGGCGTCCAATGTATTTCGAATCTCGGTCATTTCCTCTTCCAAGCGGTGACGCAAGTCCCGGAGTTGTTCGCTTGTCAGACTCATAAGACCCCTCCGTTTATCAAGGTATGGTTGGCGTATGCATCTGGGATTTCACGATTTGCACAATTTCAGCGATATATTTGCCGATCAGCGGAAGATTTAAAATGGCCAATTCTTGCAGGATGATCAGTAACACTGCCAGCATCACGGTAAATCCAAGACCCGATCCAACGCCTCTTGCTATTCCGCTTACAAAATTCAGCAGCAGAAGGCGCCTCGGTCGATTCAGCAATTGAACATATTCGGCAAATTGGGTTCGCTCCAGATGAACAGCCAAACGTTCAATTTGTTCTTGCAAGCCAAATCCCTCATCCTGTCGCTTCATGCCGCAAAACCCCCTGAATCCTATTCTACCCTTCAAGAAGCTCGGTTCATGCGGCAGATATCCATAAAAAGTTCAAAGAGGGATCATTTTTGCCAATCTCGATTCCCGAATCTTCCTGTATGATGTAAGATAAGAACGTTAGGTCAGGGAGGGAATGTACCCATAATGAGACGTCATACCATTCGATCGTTCGGTTCGATTCTGATATGGGTCGGATCGATTGCAATCGTTGCCAGTTTTCTGACAAAGATGCTGTTTGAATTTGACACGCTGACTCCATACAGCCCCTACTTTTTTGCCAGTATATTGACCGGAATCGGACTGTTGGTGATTACCCGGGTATAAGTTTCGCCAGAATGAAAAAAATCCCTTTCCCGTGTTTGCGGGAAAGGGATTTTTGAATTACAAGAATGCAGGGACGGTTTCCGCACAGGAGGGACAGAGAGTCGGGTGTTCCGCGACCTGTCCGACTTCCGGTGTAACCACCCGGCAGCGTTCACAGGTTTCGCCTTCCGCCACCCGCACTTCAATCGCGAGTCCTTCGTAAGACACTGCCCGCCCGGAGACAGTGTCCTCCGGTCGATACAAATTGACTTTTGATACCCCCATCACTTCCTGCAGGCGGGGTGTCACGTGCAGCGTGCGCCATACCTCTTCCGCAGCCGGGTACAAATCGATCGCCGCCATCAGCGACTTGCCGATCACTTTGTCTTGGCGGGCCGTTTCCAACGCTTTCAGCACTTCGTCGCGCAATTGCAGGATCGACTCCCATTTGGCGTCCAATGATTGATCCAGAAACTCGAACCGGATCGGATCCCATTCGGTCAACTGCACACTTTCTTCCGTCGCCCCGGGTACAAACTGCCAGACTTCATCGGCTGTATGGGTCAAAATCGGCGCCACCAGTTTGACCAACCCGACAAGAATCTGATACATGGCCGTTTGCGCGGAACGTCGTTCAACCGAATCAGGAGCGCTGACATAGATGCGGTCTTTCAACACGTCAAAATAGAAGGACGACAAATCCACTGTGCAGAAGTTGTTAATGTCATGGTACACCAAGTGAAATTCATAATTCCCGTATGCTTTCATCGTACGCTCTTTCAATTGTTCAAACTTGTTGAGCGCCCAGCGGTCGATTTCCAGCATTTGTGCAAGCGGAACGGACTGCTGCAGCGGATCGAACCCGTTGACATTCCCCAACAAATAGCGAAAGGTGTTGCGGATCTTCCGATAGACTTCCGCAACTTGTTTGAGAATTGAGTCAGAGACGCGAACATCGGAACGATAATCAACAGAAGCGACCCACAAACGCAGAATGTCAGCACCCAACTGCTCCATCACTTTCAACGGATCGACCACATTGCCGAGACTCTTCGACATCTTGCGCCCTTCTCCGTCCAGAACGAATCCGTGCGACAGCACTTCCTTGTAGGGCGCTCTTTCTTTTACGGCTACAGCCGTGGTCAACGAGGAGTTAAACCAGCCGCGGTATTGGTCGGATCCTTCCAGATACAAGTCTGCCGGCCATTGCAAATCTTCCCGGCTGTCGCACACCGCAATGTGGGAAGAACCGGAATCAAACCAAACGTCCATGATATCCGTTTCTTTGCGAAACGCGTGATTCCCGCAGGCACAGGCCGTGCCTTCCGGGAGCAGGTCTTGCGCGTCCCGTTCGAACCAGATCTGCGAACCGTGCTCCGCAAACAGGCCGGCAATGTGGGAAATCGTTTGTTCGTTAATCAGTTCCCGGCTGCAATCGGTGCAATAAAAAATCGGAATCGGCACGCCCCACACCCGCTGCCTGGAAATACACCAATCCTGGCGGTCGGCCACCATGTTGTGCAAACGCGTCTCGCCCCAAGCGGGGTTCCACTTCACCTGTTTGATTTGCTGCAAGAGCGGCTCGCGAATTTTGTCAATCGAACCGAACCATTGCTCCGTTGCCCGGTAAATCACCGGATTTTTGCAACGCCAGCAGTGAGGGTAGGAATGGTTCATCGACGTCTCGTGCAGCAAGTGGCCGGATGCATGCAGCGCTTCGTTGATGGCGCTGTTTGCTTTCGCATAAAATTGGCCAGCAAACGGCCCCGCCTCTTTCTTAAATTTGCCGTGGTCATCAACCGGAACCAGAATCGGCAACTCATATTTCAACCCGACCAGATAGTCCTCCATCCCGTGACCGGGAGCGGTGTGCACACATCCTGTTCCCGCCTCGAGGGTGACGTGATCTCCCAGTACGACGAGGGACTCCCGGTCATACAAGGGATGCTTGGTTTTCACCCGTTCCAGTTCGGAACCCCGGAAAGTGTCCACCACGACCGGTTCTTCCTGATAACCGGCCGCTTTCAGCACATCTCCCGCCAGTTGCTTGGCCATCACCAGTTTTTCCCCGCTCACGTCCAACAGAGCGTATTCAAACTCCGGATGCACGGCAATCCCGACGTTTGCCGGAATCGTCCAAGGGGTTGTCGTCCAGATGACGATAGAGGCGCCTTCCGGCACTTTCCCGTTCCCGTCTACGACAGGGAATTTCACGTAGATGGACGGCGATGTTTTGTCCGCATATTCGATTTCCGCTTCTGCAAGAGCCGTCTCACAGCTTGGGCACCAATAGACTGGTTTCAATCCTTTATAGATCAAGCCTTTTTGCGCCATTTCCCCAAATACGCGAATTTGTGCCGCTTCGTACTTCGGCAGCAGCGTGATATACGGATTCTCCCAATCGCCGCGAATTCCCAGCCGCTTGAATTGACTGCGCTGGCGGTCGATAAAGCCCAGCGCGTAATCATAACACATTTGGCGGAACTCGGTCACGGGGATTTCATGCCGATTGATTTTTTTGTTCTTGATGATCGCCTGTTCAATCGGCAGACCGTGAGTATCCCATCCGGGAACGTAGGGTGCGTCAAATCCTTCCATCGTTTTCGATTTTACAATCATGTCTTTCAGAATTTTATTGACCGCATGCCCAAGATGAATGTCGCCATTGGCATAAGGCGGGCCGTCATGCAGCACGAATTTCGGCTTGCCCTTTTGCTTGGCTTGCAATTTCTCGTAGAGTTCCGCTTCCTCCCACTGTTTCTGGATTTCCGGCTCACGCTGCGGCAAATTGCCGCGCATCGGAAATTCCGTCTCCGGCAGGTTTAATGTTTTGCTGTAATCGATTGACATCTTTCGGTCCCCCCTAATACGTTAAAAAACCTCTCATCCCAATAGGGACGAGAGGTTGATTCCCCCGGTACCACCCTGCTGATCGGATGTTCCATCCGACCTCTTGGAGATTGTAACGGTGCCCAACCGGCTTTAGCCTACTGATCGCCGAATGATTGAAGGCGAAGGTTCGGTAAGCAACTCACGGGTGATTTTCCTGATATCCGCTTTTCCGGCTCGCACTTAACCCGGTTCGCTGCAAAGCTTGCTGTCAGTACTCGTCCCGCTCCTTGTTTTTGAATCTTCGTTTTTAATGTTGAATATTATATGCAACAGATCAAGCTGCTGTCAAATCCTTCGTTTAATCTTCCTGATTCAGCCTGTCCCAATCGGAAGATTCCAGCATTTCCATCTGTGCCTGAATCAAGGACCGGAAGCGGATCCGGTAAACGGAAGCCTGTTGTTGCAGCGCTTCCAATTCCATGGAAATCTCCCGCGAACGCAGCAGCGCTTCATTGACGATCCGATCGGCATTCTTTTCCGCTTCTTTGACGATCAATTGAGCCTCTTTGCGGGCGTGATTCTTCACTTCTTCCGCTGTTTCCTGTGCCACCAGAATCGATTTGCTCAAACTTTCTTCAATGTTTTCAAAGTGAGCCAGTTTGTCGTTCAACAGCGCGACTCTTTCTTCCAGGCTTTTCTTGTCTCGGATCAGCGCTTCATAGTCTTTAATCACATGATCGAGGAACTCATTGACTTCGTCTTCGTCATATCCGCGAAATGAGCGGCCAAATTCCTTGTTATGAATATCCATGGGAGTCAATGGCATGATCGGGGCACCTCCAAATAGTAATAGAACGCAAAATCATTTCTGTCCCTTTATTTCGACAATTTCATCAAGATTCCTGCAGATTGTCAAAGGTATTTCCCTATTTTGACCACTGTTCTCCCTTTTTTGGTTTGGCCGCCGATCTCCAGCACTTTCAATCTGCCCATGCCGCGCAAAGAAATCACGTCCCCTTCCTCTACGGACACTGAAGGCTCCTGAATCGATTGCCAATTCAGCTGCAGCTTCCCGCTGCGGATCGGGTCGACGATTTTGCTGCGGGACAGTCCGAACCCTTCCGCCGCTACCGCGTCCACACGCAATGACATAACGGTAAATTGCTTTTCCTGAAACTGAATGTTCGGTTTGCGAAACCCTTCCTTGCGAATCGGTTTTGCCAAAACGGAGGCTCGGCCAATCTGGTTGAGGTGCAGCCTAAGAAAGTCTGCCGCCTCTGTTGCAACCACCAAATCGCACCCATCCGGCTGAACCGACAGATCCCCGATCTTTTCCCGCTTCAATCCAAGTCCCGTCAACGCCCCCAAATAATCGCCATGCTTGAGGGTCACGTAGTCACCCGGAATTTCAATCCGCAGCCACCCCAGTTCCAATTCTTCCGCTGCCGGCTGCCAATAATCGGGGGCAAACAACACCCGACGCCGTTCCGCATCCGGATAGCCTCCATCCGCAAAAACGGCAACATCGCCCATAGTAAGGGCGATGTTTGAGGCGATTCGAACCTGCCGCGGATCCAGAAAACCGGTTAAACTCGGGCTTTGCCGCTCGGAAACACGCTTGGTAAGCTCCATCATGCGCTGCACAAAAGGTTTTTCTTCCGGACGATAATGCATAAACAAATGATCTGACATATCCGGGATCCCCCACGACATCTATAGAATGCTGGCCAATACCCTGAGCAAGCCCAGTTGTATCAGATACAGCGCAAAAATCGCCACAATCGGCGACAAGTCAATGAATCCCAGCGGCGGAACAAATCGCCGAAAAATCGACAAATACGGCTCCGTAATCTTGTACAACAATTGCCCCAAGCTCGTACGCTCCATGTCGGGCACCCAAGACATCAGGATCCGGGCAATCAAGATATACTGATAAATCTCAAACACCAGATTGATAATGGAAATCAATTGTATCATGTGTCACCTCATTTGACGTTTTGGAAAGTCGAACCCGCTTCCCCTTGTTGTTTTAACAAATCGCTGATTTTTCCCTGCACGTCTATATTTTCCGGTGTGCACAGGAAGATCTGATGGCCGATTTTCTCCATTCGCCCGGCCAAGGCGTAAATCGTACCGGAAACAAAATCGATAATCCGAATCGCATGATCAAACTGAGCCTTATGTAAATTTAACACAACGGGACGATGAGCACGCAAGTGATCGGCAATCTGCTGCGCCTCTTCAAAGGAATCCGGTTCCACCAGGACAAGTTTTACCTGCTTTTGGGTGTGCAAATTGACAACGGCCCCTTTTTTATGCAGGGAAACCGTATCTTGCGGTTGTTCGTTCCGCGAATCCTCCGCTTTGCGATCAGCCGTTTCACCATCTGACAAGCCTAGAAACTCTATCATTTTCTTCCACATGCAGATTCCTCCAACGTCATGGTTTCATGAGTATGCTGCCGAGACGGACCATGGTCGCTCCTTCTTCGACCGCCACTGCAAAATCAGCCGACATCCCCATTGACAAGTGAAGCAAATCCGGATGGTCGTCCAGCAAGGAGTCCCTCAGCTCACGTAATCTGCGAAAAACGGGTCGCACTTCTTCCGCGTCTTTCACCAACGGCGCCATCGTCATCAGCCCCTTTACCCGAATGCGCTCCAAGCCCCTCAATTGCTCTAAAAAAGGAGCCGTATCCGCAATCGCCAGTCCGCTTTTTGATTGTTCACCCGATACATTGACCTGAACCAGACAGTTGACGACCCTGTCCATCTTGTCCGCTTGTTTCTGCAGTTCTTTGGCCAAAGACAGACGATCAAGCGAATGAATCCAAGCAAACAAAGGTAAGATGTCCTTGACTTTGTTTGTTTGCAAATTTCCAATGAAATGCCAAATGACCGGCTCGGCGATTTGACTGATTTTCGGCACAGCGGATTGTACGCGGTTTTCTCCCAAATGGTCAATGCCCGCCGCAATCAGGGACCGCGTTTCCTCGACCCCCACATACTTTGATACGCCAATTACCAGAACATCTTCCTGCCGACGTCCGGATCGTTCACAACTGCGAGCGATTTGTTCACGAACGGCGTCCACCTTTGCGCGATAATCCATACGATCACCCAACTCGTCCTAATACGTTTATTATTCTTTGCCGACACCCGATTTCCTGCCGTAACAGTGTTCAGACCAGCATGATCAGTCCCGCGTGGCGGCCTGTTGTTCCTTTTTCGGCTCGATGGGAGAAAAACAAGCGGGTGTTGCAGGACGTGCAGCCGCCCTCGCGGGAGATGTGTTCGGGCAGCAGGCCTGATTCCTGCAAAATCTCCACATTCGCGGCGGGAATCGACAATTGCCATTTATCATTTGTATTTTCATGAAAGAAATCCTGCCCTTTCGGATATACATCCACGAAAGGAATAAACACATGTTGATCGACTTCATAACAACACTCGTCGATGGCAGGCCCGACGGCAGCCAGCAGATCTTCCGGTCTGCTTCCGTATGACTCCTGCATAGTGCGCACCGTTTCCTTGGCAATTTGCTGCATGGTGCCTTTCCAGCCGGCGTGGATGACCGCCACCGCCTTTTGCACCGGATC
>JAGVBM010000127.1 GCA_020059765.1 Bacillota bacterium | reverse complement strand
CAGGCTGACAAATGGTTCCCTTCATCAAGATTGTGTTCGAGCTGCGGGCAAGTCAAAACAGATTTGAAACTGTCTGACCGCATCTACGAATGCGATTGCGGACTGGTGATCGACCGCGACATGAACGCGGCGATGAACTTGTCGCAATTGGCGATCTGACACGGAAACGTCATCGCCGATATGTAGGATTCGTTGTATCCGAATTTACGCCTGTGGAGTGTTATACCAAACGTGAGTAGCCTCGGCAAAAGCGGACACGCTGAAGCAGGAAGCAAACAAGACTTGTGCAGACTTGTACAATTTCTTGGCAACGGCGGGCATCTATGAGGATACTCGGCATTGATCCCGGTTACGGTCGAACCGGCTACGGGGTGATTGAAACGGACGGAAACCGGTTGCGCCCGCTTGAATTTGGGTTGATTGAAACCGGCAGCCAGCTTTCCATGGAAAAGCGGCTGCTGCAATTATATGAGGCGCTGCTGCAGATCATGGACCGACGGCAGCCGGATTCCTTGGCGGTGGAAGAATTGTTTTTCAGCAAGAATGTGACAACGGGGATCGGGGTGAGCCAAGCTCGCGGCGTGGTCCTGTTGGCGGCCGCCCAATCCGGACTTCCGGTATACGAATACAAACCGGTGCAGGTGAAACAGGCGATAGCGGGGTACGGCAAGGCTGAAAAAAAGCAAATCCAGGAAATGGTCCGGGTATTTCTGTCACTGCCTAACGTTCCCAAACCTGATGACGTGGCCGACGCATTGGCTGTAGCGATTACCCATGCCCATACGGCCCCGTTTCAAGCGAAAGTGGAGAGGAAGATCGATCTGTGATTGCGTTTGTGGAAGGTATTGTCGAAGAAATATCCCTGGATCATGTGGTATTTAACATAAACGGTATCGGATACCGGGTATTCGTGACGGGAACCACTTCCTACTCCTTGCAGGCGGGCAATCGGGAACGTTTGTATACGCAGCAGCATGTGCGGGAAGATGCAATCATTCTCTACGGGTTTAAGACCAAAGAGGAACGGGAATTGTTTGTGAAACTTCAGAATGTGTCGGGTATTGGTCCGAAAGCGGCGCTGACGATTGTCGGGGCAGCCCCGATTCAGGAATTGGCTGCGGCGATTCAGTCAGAGCGGGTGGAATTCCTGAAAAAATTGCCGGGAATAGGACAAAAAACGGCGCAACGGCTGATCATCGAATTAAAAGACAAGTTGGAAGATCTGGCGATTTCGGGCAGCGGCGAATTTTTTGCCCAACGGGGAGCGCCTGCGGCACAGGCTGATCATGAATTGTTTGAAGCTCTCCTGAGCCTTGGATATAATGAAAAAGAAGCTCATGGAGCCGTACGCGTGCTGACGCAAGATCTGGAAGCCGGACAGCCGCTTGAACTGCTGATCAAAAAAGCGCTGCGCCTGTTGGCAACCAAATAGGTCAATATCCTTCGCCGCGCACATTCATGAAGGAGCGAAGTCATGGAAGAACGCGTTATTTCGGCCCAGTTTATGGGGGAGGACGGAGCGCTGGAATCTCTGCGTCCTCGATATTTGGATGAATATATCGGGCAGCGTCAGGTAAAGGAAAACTTGCGAGTCTTTATCCAAGCCGCCAAGTTGCGCAAGGAGGCGTTGGACCATGTGCTCTTGTATGGTCCGCCGGGGCTGGGGAAGACCACTCTGTCCAATATTATTGCCAATGAACTCGGCGTTAACATCCGGATTACTTCCGGTCCAGCCATTGAGCGGCCCGGAGACTTGGCCGCCCTGTTGACCAATTTGCAACAGGGGGATGTTCTGTTTATTGACGAGATCCACCGATTAAACCGTACTGTCGAAGAAGTGCTGTATCCGGCGATGGAAGACTACGCATTGGACATTATGATCGGCAAGGGGCCCAGCGCGCGTTCGGTGCGCTTGGATTTGCCTCCGTTTACGCTGATCGGGGCGACAACCCGCGCCGGATTGCTGTCATCACCCTTGCGTGACCGGTTTGGGGTGGTCAGTCACCTTGACTATTATTCTATTGAGGATTTGACAAAGATCGTGATCCGCGCTTCCGATATTCTGCAGGTGAAAGTCCTGCCTGACGCTGCCGTGGAAATTGCCGGCAGGGCACGGGGAACCCCGAGGGTAGCAAACCGTTTGTTAAAACGGTTGCGGGATTTTGCCCAGGTTCGCGGGGACGGAATTATTACCAAGGAAATAGCGGATGATGCATTGCTGCAAATCCAGGTTGATCCCTTAGGATTGGATCAAGTCGATCACAAGTTGTTGTTGGCGATTATGGACAAGTTTGCAGGCGGTCCGGTCGGACTTGATACGATTGCCGCAACGATCGGAGAGGAACCGGACACGATTGAAGACGTGTATGAACCTTATCTGCTGCAAATCGGATTTTTGCAGCGGACCCCGCGGGGGCGGATGATTACCAATCGCGCCTATGCGCATTTCGGAAGGACGGCTCCAAATGAATCCGATCGCTAAAACCTTACTGGGAATCGGTATTGCGTTTATTGTATTGGCTGTCATATGGCAGCTGGGCGGCCGCTGGTTGAGCCATTTGGGGAGATTGCCCGGTGATATCGCGATAAAAAAAGACAATTTTTCTTTCTATTTCCCCGTGGCGACAAGCATCCTGATCAGTGTCGCGTTAAGTCTGATCTTGTGGTTAATGAATTATTTTCGGCGGTAAGTTCCATATGCCCCACAAAAGAGGAAGGGGTTACGAAATTTATAGCGAGCGAGGTGGAATGGGTGAGCTTATTACCGTTCCGTCGCAAAAAAACTGAGGAGTACACGGAACTAAATGAATGGATTGAGCGCGTCAAACAAGGAGATGAACACGCCCGCAACCGATTGTTGGAAGATTATATCCCATTTATTATAAAAAGCACATCGCAAGCAACCGGGCGTTATATTGACCGCGGCATTGATGATGAGTTCAGTGTGGCTCTGTCGGCATTCAATGAGGCAATCGATCGATACGACGTGCAAAAAGGAGCCAGTTTTCTTTCTTTTGCCGACACGGTGATTAAGCGAAGACTGATTGATTTCTATCGTTCTCAATCTTCCAAACGGAAAGACATTCCGTTTAGCGACTTTGACATGGAAGACGGGGAAGACAACATTGTCAACTACATTGAAGTGCAGAAATCGATGGATGCCTACGCACTTAAGCTGGAGACCGAACTGCGGCAAGAAGAGATTCTGCGATTCACGGAAATGCTGTCTCTATTCGACATCGGCATGGAGGAACTGGTGGATCTTTCACCCAAACATGCGGATGCCAGACAAAACGCTATGGAAGTTGCGCGAATCATTGCGGAAGAACCGGAAATGAGAGACTATTTGATGGAGAAAAAATCGTTGCCCTTGAAGATGTTGAGCTCCCGTATTGCGGTCAGCCGCAAAACTGTGGAACGGCAGCGGAAATATATCATTTCGATTGCGTTGATCTTAATTGGAGATTTTGAATTGTTAAGGGATTACATTCAGTAAAGCAAGAAGGTGACGTTATGCAGCGGCCAAAAGGAATTGTTATGAAGGTTTCCGATTCTTACGCGATTGTAATGACGCCCGATCGGCAATTTATACGCGTATCGGCGCATGCGAAAATGATGATTGGACAAGAAATCGAGATTCCAAAAGAAAAAACGCGATCGAAGTTTGCGTGGCGCAAGTTTGGTGTGGCGGCTGCATCGTTTGCATTGGCATTGGGGCTGTGGCAGGCGGCGGAATTCTTGCGGCCGGAACAAGTGTCGGCGTATGTAGCGCTTGATATCAATCCGAGCTTGGAACTGTCGATTGACAAAGACAGAGAAGTGCTGCAAGCAATTCCTTTAAATGAAGACGCGGAAACCTTGCTCCGGAATCTGAAACTGAAAGGGAAGCCGATTGAAACCGCGGTCAATGAGGTAGCCGTCGAAGCGGCAAAACTTGGCTATGTCAAACCGGAAGGTGAAATTCTCATAACCGCTTCCGATGCCGGAGAATCTGAATTGGATTTGAAGACTTTGGAGCAGGCAATGATGAAAACGGTGCTGGCTTCTCTGCAGGAACGGGGAATAACCAGCAAGGTAAGCGGTGTGCTGGTAACGCAAAAGGAGCGGGAAGAAGCGAAATCCCTCGGCTTGACCCCGGGCAAGTATGCGGTATATGTGCAGGCGCAGGCGAGTTCGATTGACATTAAGCTCGAAGACCTGAAAGAACAGTCTGTTTCCCATATTGCCCGTAAGCATGGCGAGGATGTAAACGAAATCGTGGCGGCGATGAAAGGCGACAAACAATTGGAAGATTTGCTCCATGAAATTACCGAAAAGCAATCTTCGCTGCTTTCCAACCGCAAAGATGATGAGCGCGAGAAAAACAACAGCAAAAACAACGGCAAAAACAACAGCCAATATCGTCCTGAAAAAGGAGATAAGAACAAGGGCAATTACGTAGGAGAAATCAAAGGCAAGGAAAGCGACAAGGAAAAAGACAAGGACAACAACAAGCAAGACGGCAAAGATAGGGATGACGACGAGGAGCATGACAAAGCTCGCAAAGACGGGGAGCAACAGGTACCCGTAGTGCCGAAGGCGCCGACAGTTCCTGCGATTCCGGCTGCTCCTTCCGTGCATCAGCCGAAAGTGCCGAACGTGATTCCATCCAACTTGTGGCCGTAAACAAAAGGAAGTTCCGTTCCAAGCGATTGTGAACCGAACTTCCTTTCTTTCATGTACTTCTATTCCGTCCCTGTAATCATCAAAGTCAACTCTTTCGTCAAGTCAATGTCTGAAGCTGACAACAAGTCCGTTCCGTCGGTGTGGGTAATCGGTCGGACAACCGGGCGCTGTGGGTATTCCGGATTGATGGCGACTACCACGGCCCGTTGGTTGTTGTTCAGGACCACCGTCATGCCAATCGGATAAATCGCCACGTTTCTGATGAACAGGGAGATCAGCGCATGATCAAACAACGTGCCGCTGCCGGCCATCAAATATTCCAGCGTTTCATGGGGCAGATATTCTTTCCGATGATGGCGTCTGCTGTTCATGGCGTCGAACACATCGCAAATGGCGACAATTGTTGCATATTCGTGAATGTCAGAACCGGACAAACCCCGCGGATAACCGGAACCGTCGCACCTTTCATGGTGCTGCAGGGCAACGTGGGCAGAAAGCGTGGAGACCCCGTCCTGATTCCTTAGATAGTCATATCCCCAGGTTGTATGCTGTTGCATGGTCTGGAATTCATCTTGCGAAAAGGGGGTTTTTTTTGTCAGAAGTTCGGATGGAAGCTGCAGCATGCCGATGTCATGCATCATCGCACCGACGCCCAATTCGGTCAATTGTCTCTGGCTATAGCCTTTGGAAAGCCCGATCACAGTTGCCAGAATCGCCACATTGATCGAATGGTGATACAGGTAACCGTCCGCTGTGTAGATGGAGGCCAGGTTTATCATCGAATTGGAATTGGACTGAATGTCGCTTAGAATGTCCTGAAACACTTTGCTGAAATCCCGTCCCATTTGCTGACGTGAGGCAAATTTCGGATTCTTCGACGATTGCAAACGAAGCTGTTCGACCGATTCCTGCACCGTCTGGATCGCCATGCGGCGCGTCCGCTCCGAAATCGCGTCTTCGACGGTAATATCGCCGGTTCGTTGATCTTGTATATATACACTGTAAACACCTACGGATTTCAGACGATCAATCATTCGTTCGCTGAGTGCAACACCTTCCCCCAGCAAAATCATTCCTCTATCGTCCAAGACGGGACGCGCAAGCACTGAATTTATGATGGTGTTTGATACGGCGGCTAATCGCATGGTATGTTTTCTCCCAATTATGTTCTATCCGCATTCTATCACAAAACGGCAGGATTATGGGAACGTTTGTCGAATCAGAGAAGTAACCAATTAAAGAAAACTTGGGAAAGTAAGGAGTTCGTCATGCCGATCAAAGGATCCAAGAATTTGAAGAGCAAGTGTCGCAAACTCACGGTTGGTGTTTTGAGTGTCATGATTGCAGGAGTGATGGTGCCTGGTACTTGGCTGTCCCAGGCCCAGGCAGTCAGTGGATCAACTCCGATCCGCGTGGCGTTGAGCATAAATGGGCCGAAGTATAACAATACCTATGATACGGTCAATTTGGCGGGAAAATTGGGCGGTTTGCAAATCGGTTTCAACGGTGCGAACGGATTTCAGTCCGTGTATGAAACGACGAGTACGCTGCCGATCCCTTCCAGCCTGGATAATTTTTTTATCATTGCCGGTGAATATTCCAACTGGCCGGAAGCGTTGACGATGGCGCAAAAGCTGAAGGGAGCGGGTCTTTCCGAGAATATTTTCATCGAGACCCGTGCCGGGAAAAAAATCTATCAAACTGTCAGCGGCTACTATGAAACATTGGAAGAAGCAGAGCGAGTTGCCGCCACCATCCGCGGGTTGGGACTTGGCAATAAAATTGCCGGCTGGTACCGGCTGCAGGCCGGATCCCATGCGACGTTTCAGACGGCGCAGCAACAAGTCGACGCCATTCGCGGCAAAGGATTCGACGCCTATGTGAGCGCACGGCAAACCGCTGTCGGCGCCAATTCCTACGAAGTTTGGGTGGGCAACGCGGCAAGCGCGGCGGAGCGGGATGCGCTGAAAGCGAGTCTCGCGGCGCAAGGGATCAGCGCTTCGCCAATCAGTTATGCAGCGAATTACGTGTTGTTCAAACAGGACGGAATCACCGACGAACATACGTCAACGTATCATTTGTTCAGCGAATCGACCAAACAGGAATTGGTCTTTCAAGGGAAGGGAAATCCGGGTATTCTCAGGTTTGAAGAAAAAGGACTGTCCTACAGAGGGCAGTTGATTGTCCGTGGTTACAACCAACGCCTGGCGGTCGTCAATCATCTGCCGCTGGATGATTATTTGAAAGGGGTCGTCCCACGGGAGATGAGCACCGGTTGGCCGCTGGAAGCACTGAAGGCGCAAGCGGTGGCGGCCCGTTCGTATGCGGTCAGGCAATCCCCGGACAAATGGGGAATCGCCCAAGTGGACGATACCACATGGGATCAGGCGTACGGCGGATATACTTGGGAGTATGACGACACGAACCAGGCGGTTGTCAACACCCGCGGTCAAGTGTTGATGTATAACAATGGGACGCCTGCCAATTCTGGAGACGATCAAATCGTATCCACGTTTTTCTCCGCTTCCCATGGCGGCCGCTCGGCTGATTCCAGCGAAGTCTGGGGCAATCCGGTTCCTTATCTGAAATCGGTGGACAGTCATTGGGATTCCGTTTCCGTCCAGGTTCGCAAAGAGCCGGACTGGTACCGGGCCATGTTCGCCAGCGGGATGATCGGCTATGTGCGGAACGATTTTGTCTCATTGACAGGCAAGAAAAACAGCATAGGATTGGCGGAAGGAACGATTGTCGAAGACTGCAACATTCGTCCGCTGCCCGACGTTTCCCGCCTGACCGGCCGAGTCATTGGCACGGCCCGCGAGGGGGAAAGGGTCTTGATTTTGGAGAAACGTACGGAATATAATCAGTTTGCCTGGATGCGCGGGTTCTCCTCAGCTGAGATGCAGCAGCAATTGGGCCTGTCGTCGCCGGTGAACTCCCTTCTCGTTACGGAAGCCGGTCCTTCCGGCCGGGTTCGAGCCGTGTCGGCCAACGGACAAGCGATTCGTCCCGCCACGGGTGACGAGATGCGGGCGATTTTCGGTGTCGACAATACACTGTTTACAATTGAAGAAACGGGGAAATTTACAGTATTGGGAGCGGGCGGCCGCACCAGCCAATTCCCGGATGCCAAGCGGCAAGTGCAGAATTTGCAGGCCATATCCGGAACGGGAACGGTTTCTCCGGTCAACGGCACCAGCGATTCATTTCTGATTCTAGGCGCTGGCGGCGGCAATCGGGTGGTCACGAAAGAGCCTGCCTATATCCTGTGGGGCGGCGGCGACGGTCACGGCTTGGGCATGTCCCAGTGGGGGGCGTACGGCATGGCGCAGGAAGGCTATACCTACGACAAGATTCTCACCCATTATTTCGTGAACACCTATTTGACTCCCTTGCAGTAATATTGGATAAAATAGAGGATGCGGGCGTGTGCAAACACGTCCTTTCCAATTGCGAAGATCTTGTTTGACTTGCAGAAGCGAAGGAGAATGGCAATGCGTGTTGAGGAATTTGATTTTGAACTGCCGGAGCAATTGATTGCCCAGCGTCCGCTGCCGGAACGGGTCGCGTCACGCTTGATGGTGCTGAAACGTGCCGACGGCGCGATTGAACACCGGGTCTTCATGGACTTAATCGACTACTTGCATCCGGGCGATTGCTTGATTCTGAACGATACCCGGGTGATTCCCGCCCGTCTCTACGGAACGAAACCCGATACGGGAGCGGCTGTGGAAGTGCTGCTGCTGAAAGAGACCGAATCGGATGTATGGGAAGTCTTGGTGCGGCCCGGCAGGCGGTTGAAGCCGGGAAGCAAGGTGGAATTCGGCGAGGGGGCTTTGCGGGCGGAGATCCTTGCTGTAACCGAAGCGGGCGGTCGTCTGGCCAGGTTTGCATACGAAGGGATATTTTACGAGGTGCTCGATCGCTTGGGCGAGATGCCCTTGCCGCCGTATATTACAGAGCGGCTGGCCGATGCGGAACGGTACCAGACCGTTTTTTCCCGAAAAAAAGGGTCGGCCGCCGCGCCGACTGCCGGGCTGCACTTTACGGAAGACTATCTGCGGCAGATCGCGCAAAAGGGCGTGCGGATCGGCTTTGTCACACTGCATGTCGGGTTGGGAACATTCCGGCCTGTGGCGGCGGAGACGGTGGAAGAGCATCGGATGCATGCCGAATACTATGAGTTCCCCCAGGAAACGGCAGATCTGATCCGAGAGACGAAAGAGGGCGGCGGGAGGGTCATCGCTGTCGGCACCACCGCCTGCCGCACCTTGGAAACCGTGGGCAGCCGGGCTGGACAGGCCGATTATTTGCAACCGGCATCGGGTTGGACCGATATTTTCATTTATCCCGGATACACGTTTAAAGTGATTGACGGATTGGTGACCAACTTCCATTTGCCGAAGTCATCGCTGATCATGCTGGTGTCCGCGCTTGCAGGCAGGGAAAATGTAATGAACGCATACGCGGAGGCAGTCAAAGAACGATACCGGTTTTTCTCGTTCGGTGATGCAAT
>JAGVBM010000058.1 GCA_020059765.1 Bacillota bacterium | reverse complement strand
TCCACGTAGGAATCCATCGTCCAGTTGCCCGTACATCCGCATACGTTATACAGGAAGTTGCGCAGCATGTCTTGTCCGTAAATGGAATGGTTGACTTCCGGGTGGAACTGAACCGCGTACAGATTTCGTTCCGGATGGCTCATTGCCGCGACCGGAGCATGGTTCGTCGACGCGTCTACACGGAAACCTTCCGGCGGTGCGATCACCAAGTCGCTGTGGCTCATCCAGACCTGCTGCTCCTTCGGCTGCCCCTGATAGAGAACCGTATCCGACCGGATCTCGATCGTCGCTTTGCCGTATTCGCGGACTTCTGCTCGTTCCACTTTCGCTGCAAAATGCTGCGCCATCAGTTGCATGCCGTAACAAATCCCGAAGACCGGAATCCCCAGTTCAAAAATCGCCGGATCCACTTTTGGCGCCCGTTCTGCATAGACCGAGTTGGGGCCGCCGGAAAACACAATTCCTTTGACGCCCATCGCTTTGATCTCGTCTGCCGTCACGGTCGGGGGCAGCAATTCGGAGTACACGTTTAATTCCCGGATACGGCGGGTGATCAATTGGTTGTATTGTCCGCCAAAATCAAGCACGACCACTGTTTCATGTGAATTCATAACGCGAGATCCAACTCCTTAGCCAATAAAAATACACCAGTTTCTTCCTCGCACGCTTTCCCCTTAGGGTTCGCCAAGACCGACCGTCCAATACGAGGCAGACTGGTGTTTGCACCACAAAAAAGAAGCACGCCCTGCAGCGGAAACATTCGCTGCAATGCGGCGCCTGATGTGTACGAACAACCGCCTCGTAGTCAAGTTATTTACGGTAACTTGGTAGATACCTGTCGAGCCTTATTCCCGACGCTATACGAGCTTTCATTCGCCATCAGTTTACACGAACATTCATAGCTAGTCAACGCCTATTTGTTCGTCCTGTGGATCGTCCCGCTTTTCGCAGAATCCTTTCCCAGAGACTGCGCATTTCCTTTAAATCCTTTTGTTCCATGCTTTTGTCGCCATATCGAACCCGTTCATACAACTTGGCGAGCATCATCCATTCGTTCCCTCGAAACCCTTTGTTCGTCATTTCCGCCCCGAACTCACGCACAGTCAAACTGGGTTCCCGTTTCCAGCCGAATCGCTGCAGGACCGTCAACAGTCGTTCCACCGCAAGCAGAACGGCGGATTTCACATCGTTTCCCTTCATCATCGGACGACGGATATAATACGCCAGCAACAGTTTTCGCCAGAACAGGACCCCTGCAATCAGCAGCAGAACCGTCAAAGCCAAAGCGATCTTCGTGATTACCGACCAGTCGACCTGATTGGACACGTCAACGCCGGGATCCTCTTCTTCCAGCAGGTTGGGCTGCTCGTTCTGCGTCGGCTCCGGGGTCGAATTTGTCGGAATCGGCGCCGCTTCCTGCACCACCGGTTGCGAAAAGGTGGCCGTCGGTTCAAAAGGTATCCAACCGGTTCCCGGAATCAACACTTCCGGCCAGGAATGGGCATTTTTATTGCGAATCACATATTTGGTCATTTCCTTGTCCGGCAAGTTGACGGAAAGATCCATCTCCCCGTCGGTAAACCCCTTTGTCCAACGGGCTTGCAAGCCTGCCGCCCGGGCCATCACCACCATCGAAGTGGAGAAATGGTCACAGTAGCCTGCTTTCGATTCAAACAGAAACTGGTCAACGAAGTCCTGATTCTCCGCCGGATACGGAATGTCTTCCGTTTGGTAGCGGTAGTTTGTGCGCAAGTATTCTTCGATCGCCTTCGCTTTTTCATAAGCGGTTGCTTCGCCTGCCGTTATTTGCTGCGCCAAATCGACCACCCGTTTGGGAAGCGTCGCCGGCAGTTGCAGATACTGTTCGTCGATCCGCACCTGAGGACGATTTTTCTCCCGGTCGATGATTCCCTGAGGATCATAATAAGGAACCTGCGATACAACCCGATACGCATCGCCGCTTCGCAGCGTGCCGCTCACTTTCCAACCGGCCGGATCGAAGATCCGTCCTGCGTTTGCCGACCGGGTGCCGACCCGAATGTCCGTCAACTGGTACTGGGCAAGCAATACGTCAAAGCTGCCGTTTTCGATTTGCACCTCTTGCGTCACTTGTTTGCTCTTAATCCCGTTTGCCACTCCATACCGATTTTGCAAAGCCGAATTTTGCAAGATTTGGCTGTCGCTTCCCCGCAGCTGCACCGCTCCAACACCAGTCGATTCCCATCCCTTTCCGGTGTAGACCGTCTTCGATTCGCCCCGGTAATATCCCCGTTCATTGGCAATGACCGAGAACACCACCGTGTCATCCATCACGAATCCTCCGCCCAGGCGTTCATCGTTGTTTCCGTACCCGATCCGTTTGCTGCCCGTCGCGTTTTCACGGGCGACTTTTCCCTGCAGGAATGAAACCGGGTCGGGCCAGTCCGGAGGGAATTTGGGTGCGGCAATCCCCGTCCCCACCGCAACCAGCGTAATCACCAACGTCCATGCCACCCATCCGGCCGACCACCCGCGCAGCTTTTCCGGAATCTTGCTCATTCGTTCCAGTTCGGGCAATTGAGAGAAGGCCATCAGCAGAAATCCGAACAAAAAGTAACGAACCACATATCCTGAAGAAT
>JAGVBM010000336.1 GCA_020059765.1 Bacillota bacterium | reverse complement strand
TGAGTCCAGCTTACAAGAAATAATAAGCCTATAAGACTTGGAAATCTCCAAGTCTTCTTATTTAACATCTCTTCAAAAAGAATTGGAGCGTGAATCGAATATGGAAAACAAACCCCAGCATGTAAATCGGATTGCCATTAAAGCAAAGCCCGAACATGTGTGGCAAGCCCTTACGGACCCGGCCAAGACGTCGAAGTTTTGGTTCAATTGCGCCATCCGATCCACCTGGGAAATCGGATCTCCGTTCGAACTTTGGAACGCGGAGGAGAAGAAAGCGGAAGGGATCATTCTCGCCATGGATCCTCCGAGTAAGCTGGTGATGAGCTGGCGCTTTCTCTCGTTTCCGGACACGGCCGGCGACACCCCGTCGCGCATTACGTGGGAGATCGGTTCGCATGCCGAGCTTCAAGGCGTGACCCTCGTAACTGTCGTGCATGATGAGTTCGAACAGGCTGCAAACACCGCAAAGATCCTTGAAAATGGTTTGCCGATCGTACTTTCGGGCATGAAGACATTCCTTGAGACCGGGTCGACGCTCGCTAGCGATTAATTCGAAATGTCGAACGGACAAACGGCGCTCCTGCATAGGGGCGCCTTTTTTGTGAAGGGCAAGGGTGCTGCTTTCCTGAATCCTGTTTTAAAAAGATTTTGCATCGTTACCTATCCCGCCATTCGCATTGCTCATAAATTCGATATGCTTAAATCCCCACCCGCACATATCGGTCAAAACCGAGCTTAACGATCTTCCGTGATCGGACAACAAATATTCGACTTTGGGCGGAATCTCTTGATACACCCGGCGTACAATGAGTTCGTCCCGCTCCATCTCGCGAAGCTGATTGGTGAGCATCCCTTGCGTGACATTCGGCAGCAGACGTCTCAATTCCCCGAACCGCTTCGTCCCTTCATGCAGCAAAATAAACAAAATAAGCGGCTTCCATTTTCCCCCGATCACCTGCAGAGTGGCCAATATCCCTTGCGTCGTATTGGATTCACGAATTGTCTCCGGCATGTTCCCGACTCCCCTCAAATGATCTTTACCTTCCTTGTCGTTACTTTATCAAAGTATCCGGAATAAAAACAGTACGATGATTTATCGTACCTAGTACGGTATACAGTACTATTTACCGACGCCAGCCGGCACGAATGGTACGTTTCACGGAACGTAGTACGAAAAAAAAGCGTACTTCACAAAAATGAAATTCCCCCACGATAATGATGATGTAGATCGCGATGCTACGAAAATGAGAAAGGATGATTGACATGAAAATCATGGTTATTGCTACGCATCCAAATCTGACTAATTCCAGGGCCAATCAGGCATTGGCACTAGAACTGACCAAACACACCGACGTCTATTTCCGTGACCTCTATCAGGAGTACCCCGATTGGAATATCGATGTGGAGAAAGAACAACAATTGCTGTTGCAATTTGACCGCGTTGTGTTTCAATTCCCCTTTTATTGGTATAGCTGCCCGCCTCTTTTAAAAAAGTGGTTCGATGATGTATTGACGTTTGGTTGGGCATTCGGACCCGGAGGCGATTATTTGAAAGGCAAAGAGTTTATCGTTGCAACGACGACAGGCGGTACGGAAAGCCAATACCGTTCGGGCGGAAGCAACTGGTTCACGATCAGTGAATTATTAAGGCCCATACAAAGTACCCTCACGAGATGCAATGGAACCTTTCTTCCGGCGTTTGTTACCTATAATGCTTCACAAGGCACGGATGCATATCTTGCACAAGAGGCGATAAGGTATGCGGAATTTATCCAAACTTCCATGCATGTGCTCGTCCATTAATTTTTTTGAATATCAAGTTGCCTCAGCAAACGATTCACATGCGAACATTTGTTTGATATAATGAATGCAAACGAATGTTTGGGAGTGATTGGTTATGGCTCAACAAGAAGGCCTGACCCTGCTACAATTTCAAAAGAAATTTTCGAGCGAAGAAGCCTGCCATCAGCATATGTTTGAACAACGTTGGCCGAAAGAGTTCTGCTGCCCGAAATGCCAGCACCAAGAGTACTACTTCATCGAAAAGCGAAAATTGTTTCAATGTAAAGGCTGCAAACATCAAGCTTCCGTCACGGCGGGGACGATCATGCATAAGAGCCATACTCCGCTGCTGGTTTGGTTTTGGGCGATCTTGCTGGTTGCCCACGATAAGCACGGCGTATCGGCAGCGCTCCTCTCACGGGAATTGGAAGTATCGTATCCTACCGCTTGGCTTATGCTGCAGAAAATTCGGAATGCCATGGGCGACCGGGATGCGAACTACAAGCTCGCGGGGCTTGTTGAACTCGATGAGGCGTTCTTCGGCGCACCGACTGAAGGAGGCAAGCGCGGCCGCGGAACCGAGCAAACCGGTTCTGGTGGGCGTATCGCTCCTACAAGGCGCTGGCCAAGGAAGGCTACGATCATCAGCCCATCGAATTTAACGTGAAAGAAAACCCGGATCACTTGAAGTGGCTGCATACCATGATTTCCAATGCAAAAGCCTTTATCGGAGGTACGTATCATGGACTAGCTCCCAAGCATCTTCAAGCCTATCTCGATGAATTCTGCTTTCGAACGAATCGTCGGCATTTTGAAGGTCAGTTATTCAATAGGCTTCTCCATGCTTGTATTTCAACTACCACTGCAACGTATCGTGATCTTACCGCCTAATATTTGCGGAGCTAACTTGATATTCAAATTTTCAAATGACCAACTGGCATTTGCCAACCCTCGACCGGGAGCCCCCCCCATCCCCGTTTTTCTGTCTCTACTCCAAGTAAAAAATCAGAAGCCGGTTCGTGATTAGCGTATATTTTCCGCGTTAAAATGTTGACAGGACTATACAGGTGAGATATTCTTCAATTAAACAATAATTTTAATCAAATGTTTAAATCGTTTGTTTTATTCAAGTTCAAACATGTGCGGCAAAGGAGCGGATATAATATGGTGCAAGCCTTGCAGGCATTTTTGAAGAAGCCGACGACCCTGATTGGCGTGATGACTGCCTTGATGTTTCAATTGATTTTCAGCGTGGTGTGGATGACAGGTTACGCCGGGGTAACGGACAATCTGAACAGCATGCGGATCGCAATTGTCAATCAAGACCAGGGCTTCGGACAAAAAGTGGCTGACAACATGGCGAAGAATTTGCCGTTTACGACGGAAAACGTCAATTCGCTCGATGATGCGATGAATCGGTTGAACCATCGCCAGGTGCAGATGGTGGTGCGGATCCCGGCCGATTTTTCCAAACAATTGCAAACACCGGGAGAAACGGCCGCGAT
>JAGVBM010000249.1 GCA_020059765.1 Bacillota bacterium | reverse complement strand
TGAGTCCCCATGTCAAAGTGCGAGGATTCATCTGTCGGCTTTACATGCGGACGGTAGATGTCCAACGCGGCTTCAAGCGAAGTGCGATCCACCGTCAGGGATTCCTCTCCTTTCCGATCCGCTGACCATGTCCTATTCGGTTGAGCCGCATTTTCCCGGATTTGTCGATCTGTCGTCGATTTAGTGGTTGGCTCTTCGTACTTGATCCGAATCGGATTGCCAAACTGCAGTTCCGGCTGTTTGGATTTTTCCGCAGACCGCTTTGCATCTATTCCAGAACTTTGGCTCGGGAACGCTTTCGGAATGAACGTTTGTTTTTCCAAGGCGGAACGAACAGCAGTTTGCACCCGTTGGAACAGATCTTTTTCCTCCGAAAATCGGACTTCCAGCTTGGCAGGATGTACATTGCAATCCACCAATGACGGATCGAGCTGAATCTGCAAGATACTGACCGGGTAGCGATTGATCGGCAGCAGAGTGTGATAGGCGGCCTGCACAGCGTTGAACAGAGGATAGCTTTTAACGTAACGGCGGTTCACAAAAAATGTGACATGATTTCGATTGGCACGATTCAATTCGGGAAAACCCGTCATGCCGATAATACGATAATCATAATCTTCCCATTCCACCGGCACCATTAGTTTAGAGATTTCCCTTCCGTAAATTGCCGCGATTGCATGCAGCAATTTGCCGTCACCGGGAGTTTGCACCAGGACACGTTCGTTATGGGACAAACGAAACGCTACGTCATGCCTTGCAAGGGCCATTTTTTCCACATAATCAACCGTATGCCCCAGTTCGGTTTGGATCGATTTCAGGTATTTTAAACGCGCAGGCGTATTAAAGAACAAATCCCGTACCATGATTTCCGTTCCTTTGCCAGCGGCCACCGGGCCGTTTTGCAGAATGCGCCCTCCTTCGATTCGCAAGAAGGTACCGGCAACGGCGCCGTCTTGCCTCGTTTTCAGTTCGACTCTTGCCACGGCAGCAATTGACGGCAAAGCCTCCCCGCGAAAGCCTAAGCTCGAAATGCGAAACAGATCTTTGTCATCATGGATTTTAGAAGTGGCATGCCGTTCAAAGGCCAGAGGCGCGTCTTCAGAATCCATGCCAGAACCGTTGTCGGCGACCCGGATCAATTCAATTCCGCCTTGCTGCAGATCGATTTGGATTTCTTTTGTTCCTGCATCCAAGGCGTTTTCCACCAATTCTTTGACGACCGATGCCGGCCGTTCCACCACCTCTCCCGCCGCAATTTTGTTGGCGAGGAGATCGCTCATGATCTGAATCTTGGGCAATTGCCATCACCCTTTCTGCACCATTTGATGGAGCCTGTACAAGATATTCAACGCTTCAAGCGGGGTCATTGTCAACAAATCCAAAGACTTCAACTCTCTCAATGCAGGATGCAAGTCAGCGTCAAACAACGACAATTGGGCAGAGACGGCTTCAACAGGCAGTACTGCAGCATGCTCCGTGGCTGCCGCATGCTCCGACAGAACTTGTGCAATTTCGGATGCGGTTGCCGCTTCCTGCAGGAAACTTGGATCGTTTTCCAATACATGCAAGATCTCTTTTGCCCGTTTCAGAACCGTATCCGGCAAACCGGCCAGTTTAGCGACCTGAATGCCGTAACTTCGGTCGGCAGGTGCGGGAATGATCCTGCGCAAGAAGACAATATGTTCGTCCTGTTCTTGCACATGGGTCGAATAATTGTTCACGCCCGGCAGTCGATCCGCCAATGAGGTCATTTCGTGATAATGGGTGGCAAACAAAGTTTTGGCACCCACCTTCGACGATTGATGCAAATATTCAATGACGGCTTGGGCGATGGAAATTCCATCAAACGTGCTCGTTCCCCGGCCAATCTCATCAAGAATGATCAGACTGCGCGGGGTGGCGTGATGCAAAATATTGGCCAATTCGACCATTTCCACCATGAATGTACTTTGTCCGCCCGCCAAGTCATCCGATGCCCCGATACGCGTAAAAACGCGATCCATGACACCAATTTCCGCTTCCAGAGCAGGTACAAACGATCCTATTTGAGCAAGAATCACGATCAACGCCACCTGCCGCATGTAGGTACTCTTTCCCGCCATATTCGGACCGGTGATCAATGCAATCTGGTTTTCTTTATTGTCCAGTCGGGTATCGTTTGGTACAAACCGCTCCCGTTTCAAAACAGCTTCGACAACCGGATGACGGCCTTCTTTGATGATCAATCGGTCAGCCTCCGTGATTTTCGGCCGTACATAACGCCGTTCGACAGAGACGGTGGCCAGCGATTGCAGGGCATCGATCTGGGCGATCGCATCCGCCGCACGTTGAATGCCGGAAAGACGGCTTGCAACCCGTTCGCGTACCTGCATAAACAGTTCATACTCCAAATCGATCATCTTGTCTTCCGCTTCCAGAATCAACGACTCTTTGTCTTTCAATTCCGGCGTGATGTACCGTTCCCCGTTGGTCAATGTCTGTTTGCGTTCGTATGTATTCGGAACGGAATGTACATTTGCTTTTGTCACTTCCAGGTAGTAACCGAACACTTTGTTGAATCCAACCTTCAATGATTTGATGCCTGTTCTTTCCCGTTCCTGTTGTTCCAGTTGGGCAATCCACTGTTTTCCTTGGCGGCTGGCGAGTTTTAATTGATCCAGATAATTGTCGAATCCATCCCGAATCAATCCACCGTCACGAACACTTACCGGCGGATCATCGACAATCGCCCGCCGGATCAATGCCACCGTGTCGGTTTGGTCCTCGATGTTTTCGGCGATTTCTTTTAATAATTGGCTGCTGCAGTCTGACAGCCGACTCCGCAAATCCGGCAAGACGGATAATGAAGAAGCTATCGCCAGCAGATCGCGTCCGTTCGCAGACCCATAGCCGACTCGAGCCATCAGCCGTTCCAGATCGTACACCTCATTGAGCAGTTGGCGGATATCTTCCCGCACCAGCAATTCATTTGTCAGTTCTTCCACCGCATCCTGTCGTTCTTCGATTTTCCGTTTGCATGCCAACGGGAGTTCCACCCATTTTTTCAACAATCGGCTTCCCATTGCGGTAACAGTTTTGTCAAGAAGCCACAACAGGGACCCCTGTCTGGCTTTCTCGCGAATCGTTTCTGTCAATTCCAGATTCCGTCGGGAAAACGAATCGATTAATAGATGGGAATCCCTAACCAATAGATGCGGTTTCTTCAAATGATGCAAATTTCTTTTTTGCGTAGTCTCCAAGTATGTAAGCAAAATACCGGCTGCTGCAGCCGCCGTTGTTGTATCGGACAGCCCCAACGAATCGAGTGTAACCAGTTGGAAGTGCTCCAGCAATTGAAACATCGCCTTGGACAGAGAATCAGAACCGGAAGGTCCATTTGTGATGATGCTGCCGAATCGTTCCTGAAACTGCTTGGCCAATTCTTCATATTCCGAGG
>JAGVBM010000022.1 GCA_020059765.1 Bacillota bacterium | reverse complement strand
TTGCCATGTCCGATCGCAATTTTTAATGCGTTGGCCCCGCTGCTTGTCTCTAAGTTGTAATTCGCACGTCCTTGCAGCAATGCCTCAACCGCGCTCACATTTCCATGTTCGGCCGCAACCATCAACGCAGTCCATCCGTCCGGATCTTGAAAATTGGGATCGGCACCACTTGCCAGCAACATTTTGATCAAGTCTGCCTGATTATTTTGAGCGGCAGCCATTAAGGGAGTCAAGTCACCCAAAATCGCATCAGGAGCGGCACCCGCATCAAGCAGTGCCTTCAATATTTCCATGTTGCCTGCGAAAATCGCATCAAACAACGGTGTATGAGGATGGGCTCCGCCCACTCTGGTATTCGGATTGGCTCCGTGTGCCAACAACAGTTTCGCCGTTGCGGTGTGGTTAAAGTACGTAGCGGAAGTCAGTGCCGTTTCATCAAAACTGGTCCTTCTATTTGGGTCTCCTCCTCCATCGAGCAGAACCTGGGTCATGGACGGCCCCAACAGAACCGCGTACATCAGCGGAGTCAATCCGTAATCATCAAACTCATTCGGATCTGCACCGAGCTTCACCAGTGCTTTAGCAACTTCCAAATTTCCCGCGTTCACTGCATATGTGAGTGCCGGAAATCCGCTTGTCTTACGATTCGGGTCTGCACCGCTTTTTACCAATAATTCTATTCGATGCACGTCACCGTCCAGCACTGCTTCCATAAGTTTGATCCCAGACGTCGAAATCTGGACGGAAGAATGTTCTCCGTCCCACGTAACGTCTGCTCCCATTGACTCGCTGATAAAACGTATAGGCACCATTGTTCGATTGCTGATCATTTGCAGAGGTTGTTCAAGCAGAACGTACCGGTCATTGATTTTAGCCAGTCGATAGCCTACATTCAGCACGATGCGCTGCCGTTTGGTGGTAGCTACAACTGTCTTGGTGTCAGGAAACCATTCCACTGTTGCCCCGAGCGCTTCCATGATCCCTCTTACCGGGACGAGCACCCGGTTATTGATCATCACGGGCGGTTGATCATACATCTGCTGCTGACCGTCAATCCAAACCGTTATTTCAGAGGCGGCTGAAGCACTCTGATTCATTAATGGAGCCAATAACAGCAAAAGAACTGTGAAAAAATGAAAAGAAGCCTTCCGAAAAATAGTTCCCATAGATTTCCTCCATAGCTTTTCTTAAACAAATAATTCCTTCCCTGCATCCATCCTTCCTGTATCAATATGCAAATCGCCGGAAGAAACTTTTTCAGTTCTCAGCGTTCTTTACAGAAACAAAGAGCCTCCTTATCAAAAGGAGGCCTGCTATGATTCTCTCTTGTATTTCTCATCCCATAACCAGTCCGCCGTCGACATACAAGGTTTGCCCGGTCATAAACCCGCTCCAGTCGGATGCGAGAAAGAGGACCGGTCCCGTCACATCCTCCGGCGTTGCAATCCGGCGCAAGGGCGTTTGCTGGGCAATGGTTTCACGAACCTCTTCCTTGGTGTAACGGCTGGCGTCCGTAGGATAGACCAAGCCTGGCGCCACGGCGTTGACTGTGATGCCAAAAGGTCCGACATCTGCGGCCAGATTGCGGGTGAATCCGACGATCGCCGCCTTGGCGGTCGTATATTCATGGTACGGGACTACCGGACGGGCCACCAAGTCGGTTGTGACATTGACGATTCGACCGTAGTTGCGCTTGCGCATTCCCGGCAAAACGGCTTTGCATACGTTGTGAACAGATCGCAGAGACCCGTCCAATTGCGATTGGAAGTCTTCCCATTCCAGTTCCCAGGCCAATTTGCGGCCTTCCGGATCAAATCGGTAGGGACGAAAAGCGTTGTTGACCACCGCATCGATTTTCCCCATTTCCAAATGAATCTGTTCGATCATGGTGTGCACTTGTTCCTCAGACGTCACATCCGCCTGTATCGCCCATGCGTCACCGCCCAAGTCCAGGCACTCGGCGACCACGCGCTCTGCCGCTTCCCGATTATGCAAATAGTTGACTGCCACCGTCCCGCCTTCTTTTGCAAACGCACGGGCGATCGCAGCCCCGATTCCCCTGCCGGCACCGGTTACCAGCAACACCTTGCCGCGAAAATCCATTTGACCACCCTCCTGGAATCACGGTTCCGTATGACTGACCGGACTATTTTTTCGGAACCCATTCATTTGTAACCACGTCAGACATATTCAGCGAATGCTCGATCAGCCCCAATTGCTTGTAGGTGTCGGCCGCTTTCTGCAGCACGGCAACGTCCAGTGCGCCAAGGCCGTTTTTCTCCGTATCCGGCGAGACGGTCGATTGATTGCGCAGACGGATCACTTCCAGATTGCGCGCTTTGTCCGAATTGCCGTCAATCGCTTTCTTGGCGGCGATCTCCATAACCTCTTCCGGTTTCTCGATCATCCATTGCGCGCTTTTGCTGTAGACCTGCAGAAATTTCCGCAAGACGTCCTGTTTCTTTTGAAAGGTTTCTTCCGTCACGACAAACAGGTCGCTCGGTACGTTGAGAACGTCTTTGACTTCCAACACGTTCACGTCGCCCAAGCCTTTCCGCTTCGCTTCCAGCAATCCGGTATCGGTTGCCGCCGTGGCGTCCACTTGCCCCTGCATCAACGGAGCAAAATTCAGTACGCCCGTTTCCACAATCGTCACATCTTTCTCCGTCAATCCGGCTTGGTGCAGCAAAACGAGCAGATTATGACGGGTGCCGCTGGACAGGCTGTAGACTCCGATCTTTTTCCCTTTCAGATCGGCCGGCTTGGTGATATTCTTGGATTTTAGCGATACAACATTAAACACGTTTTGCGGATAAATGTTGTAGATCACTTTCAATTTCGCGCCTTTGTCGAGGGCAAAAAACAGGGAACCCGGATCGGTAAAGGCAATGTCAGCCTGACCGGACAGGATGTTCTTGATGGCGTCGCCGCCTCCCGCCCCAGGCACAAACGTAAAGTCGATGCCCTGCTCTTTGAACCAGCCTTTTTCCTCCGCCGCCAGCAAGTTGGCTTCTTCCATGATCGGCTTGCTCCAACTGGCCATTTTTACCGCTTCCGTTTTGGCGGGTGCAGGCTTCGGCGGGTTGTCCGATCCGCCTTGTGGTTTTGCGCCGCAAGCGGACAGGACCATTGCTCCTGTCAAAATCAACGTTGTCAGCCAAACCCTCTTTTTCATTGTCTCGTCCCCTTTTTGTAATGTCTGATCAGATATATCTCAAGCGTCAGCACAATCTGGTACAGGATCATGCCGAGCAGCGTGAGCAGCAGCAAAACGGCAAACATCAGCGGCGTATCCATCATGCTTTGCGAGGCGATAATCATGGCGCCAAGTCCTCGGCTGCCGCCGATGAATTCCCCAACGACCGCCCCGACGACCGCGAGTACGACGGCGACGCGGAAACCGGCTAGGATCTCCGGCAGACCGGCCGGTATTTTCAAATGAATCAAGGTTTGCCAACGAGTGGCGCCCAGGATTCGGAAGAGGTCCTTCTTCTGCGGATCGGTATATTGGATGGCGGTCACCGTATTTTCCAACAATGGGAAAAAGGAGATCAGTGCCGTAATCACAACCTTTGACGTCATGCCAAAGCCGAACCACAGGATGAACAACGGAGCCAACGCCAGTTTGGGAAC
>JAGVBM010000290.1 GCA_020059765.1 Bacillota bacterium | reverse complement strand
TTCGAAAACTTTTACCGATTTGGCCGATTCCAAACGGCAATTTCTTGCGCATGGTGCGCTGCACATTTTTGAAATTGACGAAAATCCCTTGTGCCGTTTCAGGACGGAGGTAAATTTCATTGGTTGACGTCTCCGTCACACCTTGGAAGGTTTTAAACATCAAGTTGAATTGACGGATGTCGGTGAAATCCTTCGATCCGCACTCAGGGCAGGCAATCTCATACTCTTGCAGCAAGCGAGCCATTTCGCCAAAGGAAAGACCGTCCACCACAAGCTCCATGTCCTTTTCGGCCAAGGCGCCCTCAATCAATTTGTCGGCACGATGGCGCGCTTTGCAGTTTTTGCAGTCGATCATCGGATCATTGAAGTTGCCTACGTGCCCGGAAGCGACCCACGTTTGCGGATTCATCAGGATCGCCGAATCAAGTCCCACATTGTAAGGAGATTCCTGAATGAACTTTTTCTGCCAAGCCTTTTTGACGTTGTTTTTGAGTTCTACGCCGAGCGGCCCGTAATCCCACGTGTTGGCAAGTCCGCCGTAAATCTCCGATCCGGGAAAAATAAACCCCCGGTGCTTGGCCAAAGACACAATTTGATCCATCGCCACGTTGCGACTTGCTGTCATAACGTCTCGCCTTCCTCCCACTTAAAGCTTTTGTTGATGAAAAAAAAAGCCTCCAGTCCCAGCTCTGACACTAGGGACGAGAGGCGTTTCTCCCGCGGTTCCACCCTGCTTGACGCACTTGCAACTGCACGTCCACTTTCGCAAATACAAGCTCCAGACCGCCGTTCATGAGCCGTCCAAACCGGGCTCCCACCCGCCCCGGTTCGCTTGTTTGGCAATCGCCCACTACTCCTGTCCTTCCAAGCTTGAATATGAAACTGTTGCCATGAATATTACAATTACAGTTGGTACTTGTCAAGTTGATCCAAGAATTGTCGCGACTTCAGATAAATCCCGCCATGCTCTTCTATGTATTGCCGGATGATCCGATCCGATTGACGTTTCACTTCTTCGCTCAGATCGATTTTCCCCAAACGGGTGATATCAATCTGTTGAAACAATTTCAACAGTTTCAGTATATTCGGCTTCATCCAAATCCCATGGGGATCCGCCTCTTGACAATCGTGGCAAACAGGTCCGCTGAAACGGATGGAAAAACGGCTGGAACGGTCAAGCGGCTTCCCGCAATAGGCACAATGTTGCAGATCTGGTTGAATACCTGCTGTAAACAACATTTTCATCTGGAAGATTTGAAACAACACGGACGGATCTTTCCCATCCTGCAGACCGTGAAACATATGTAACAGAAGCTGGAACACTCCCGGATACGATGCTCGTTCTTCCAAGACGCGATCTGTGAACTCGGCCATGCAGGCTGAGTATGCAGAACGATGCAGATCTTCCCGAATGCCGCGAAAAGACTCGATTAGATCCGCTTGCGAGACGGAAGCCATACCCGAATGTCCCCCATATAACAACCAATGTCCATGTATAAAAGGTTGTGAAACAGATGCCAGACGCGACTGCGGCTTGTTGGCTCCTTTTGCCAGCGCGGCAATTTTGCCGTACCGGGATGTCAACAGGGTGACAATCTTGTTCGTTTCACCGTAATCGATTGCCCGAAGCACAATGCCTTCTGTCTTTTCCAAGAAACAGTTCCTCATTTCCTGATCGACTTCGTATCGAAGTTTGTATTCGGGATCCTACGGTCGAATTCCTTTATTCGTTTTCGGCCGACTCTTCTGCACGGCTTGCCGCCGATTCTTCCTTGTACCCATACAGAACTTCATGCTCCTTGTACAAAAGGTAAGCATCAATTTCACCTGTAGCACAAAAAATGCGCCACGAAAAGTCTCGCATTCTGCTCATCCTTTCCGGGTCAAAGTGAGGTGTCAACCGTAGCATTAGAATCTACGATTTCCCCCCCCACTATACGATGGAAAAGTTACCAGAAAAGACAATACAAATTATTCCATATCGGAAAAACCAAAATTTCGCAACATCACATCGCGGTTCCGCCAGTCTTCCTTGACCTTGATCCATAATTCCAAATATGTCTTGGAACCGAATAAACGCTCGATATCAAAACGGGCGCGTTTTCCGATCTCTTTCAGCATCTCTCCGTTTTTTCCGATCAAGATTCCTTTTTGCGAAGTTCTTTCCGTGTAAATAACCGCATGAATCACCAACATGTCCTTTTCTTCCCGGTATTCCATCTGTTCCACTTCGACGGCCACCGAATGGGGCACTTCTTCCCGCGTCAAGTGCAGCACTTTCTCGCGAATCAGTTCCGCCGCGATAAACCGTTCCGGGTGATCCGTGACTTGATCCGCCGGATAATACAACGGTCCCTCCGGCAAATGTTCAAAGATCAAATTCCGCAATCTCTCCACGTTGTCCCCTTTCAATGCGGAAATTGGGATAATTTCCTGAAAGGGATACGTATCTTTGTAGCTTTCAATTATTTCCAACAATTTTTCTTTGGGAATTGCATCAAGTTTGTTAATCAACAAGAAAACGGGAGTTTTGACCTTCCGCAACTGGTCGATCACAAATTGATCGCCCGTCCCTTTCGATTCGGTAGCGTCGACCAACAAACATACCACATCGACTTCTTGCAGCGTGTTGATGGCTGTTCGCACCATATAGTCGCCAAGTTTATGATGCGGTTTATGAATTCCCGGCGTGTCGAGAAAGATAATTTGCCCTTCTTCCGTTGTATACACGCCTTGAATGCGATTTCGGGTGGTTTGCGGCTTATTGGACATGATCGCCACTTTTTGTCCCACCAGGTAATTCAGCAGCGTGGATTTGCCGACATTAGGTCTGCCGACCAGCGCGACAAATCCCGACTTAGTCTGTTGATTCTGCATCAAGATCCTCCTTTGTAAACGAAAACGGCAAAAGTTCCCCAACCGATGTCTCTTTGCTCTCTCCCTTTAGATTGCCCAAAATCACTTTCGTATCAGGCGGGCAAAATTCGGCCATTACCTGTCGGCACATGCCGCACGGCGGGACAGGCCTTGGGGTGTCAGCCATCACGGCGATCATTCGAATCCCCGTTTTTCCTTCCGAGACCAATTTGAATATGGCGGTTCGTTCCGCACAATTGGTCAGACCGTAGGACGCATTTTCAATATTGCAGCCTGTGACAATCTTACCCTCATCCGTCAGCAGGGCAGCTCCCACCTTGAATTGGGAGTAGGGTGCATATGCGTTTTCGCGAGCTTCTTTAGCCTTCTCCAATAATAGATGATGATCAGTTTCTTGAATCTTCACGAATTTCACCCCGAATCTTCACAATCATTGCACGAATCATGAAATACAATAGAACCAACGGAACGATCGCCACAAAATACCATTCGAGCGAAAAGCCGCTCATCGGCCGCCAGCGGATGGGCCAAAGTTTATCATAAAACACCAACAACCCGACGATCACGGCATGGATAGCCATCAGCAACACGGCGGCTGCCGCGGTGTCTTTGGCAATTTTTGCAAGGTTATGATAGCGGTCCGTCACCATGTCGACGATCGATTCAATCGCCGTATTCAACAGTTCCGCCGTAATCACCAAAATGATCGCAAAAAACACGAGAATGATCTCCAGCCGTGATACGTCCAGTATCAAGCAGAAGATCATCACGAGAAATGCAATGCCAAAATGAACCTGCATATTGCGCTGCGAGACCAGGGCGTATGTAATTCCTTCCGCCGCGTAGGATAAACTGTTCAGCAGACCTTGCAGCCAGCGGCCCATCTCATCACCCTCTTGTCAGGCCCAGGTTTGCAAGGATCGTTTCCTGTTTGCCAAACATCTCTTTCTCCTCTTCTTCCGTCAGATGATCGTACCCGATCAAATGCAGGAATCCGTGAACCGCCAAAAAAGCCAGTTCCCGTTCAAGGCTGTGGCCGTATTCTTCCGCCTGCCGAATGGCGGTCGGAATGGAAATGATAACATCACCCAATGGTTCAACGGGGATGTCGTCTTCTTCCGCAAACAGAATCATCGGTTCGTCTTCATCCGATTCCTGAATGGCAAAGGACAGTACGTCGGTTGGCGCATCCTTGTCGCGATAGTCGCGGTTCAGTTCTTGAATCCGTGCGTCGTCGACAAGAGAAACCACGACTTCCCCGATTCCGATACCTTCATGGACGGCAACCGCACGTAAGGCACGAGTCAACAAATCGTCAATATCGAAAGAAAACTCAGTATCCGTCTCGTTGATGACTTCCACAAAAACACCTTGCTCTTCTTGTCCCATCGCTGACAGCTCCTTTTCGACCGGTTCCCGATGCTGCGATTTACTGATACGTCAAGCCTGCTTCGGGGTCAGGCCTGCTTTGGAGGATCCGGATACTCAATGCGGGCGTGATAAATGCCGTTCAACGCCTTCATCAATGCATCCGCAATTTTATCCAAGTCTTTTAACGTCAAATCACATTCATCCAATTGTCCGTCATGCAATCGATCCTTTATAATCTTGCGGATCACCGCTTCAATCCGATTGGGTGTCGGGCGGCTCATGGAACGGACAGCGGCTTCAATGGAATCGCACAACATGATAATGGCCGCTTCTCTGGTTTGCGGCTTCGGACCCGAATAGCGGAAATCATCCACATTGACATTGTTATTTTTATCCACTTCCACGGCTTTATTATAGAAATACCATAATACCGTCGTCCCGTGGTGCTGTTCGCAAATATCACGTATCGGTTTCGGCAGCTTGTGCTGTTCTTGCATCTCTACCCCGTCACGGACGTGGGAGGTGATGATCAAATGGGAAAGGCTTGGGGCCACTTTTTCATGAGGGTTTTCCCGTCCGTTTTGATTTTCAATAAAAAACATCGGGCGCTTTGATTTGCCCACATCGTGAAAATATCCGCCGACACGGCACAACAAGGGGTCTCCTCCGACCATTTCCGCTGCCGTTTCGGCCAAGTTTCCGACAACCAGACTATGATGATAGGTTCCAGGCGCTTCCATCAGCAGTTTTTTCAGCAGCGGATGGTTGGGATTGGACAGTTCCAACAGACTGATCGGTGTCAGAATCCCGAACAGGCTTTCCAGAAACGGCAGGATGCCAATTGTCAAAATCCCGGATAATAATCCGTTGATTAACCCGAACAGCAACGCTTGCCAGAAGGAGTGCCAACTAAAGTTTCCCGTCAGCAGAATGGATTGCATCGTGGTAATCGCAAACAGGTTGACAGCGGCGATGATAAAAGCAGCTCGCATAATCACCATTCGTTGATTGACGCGGGCTACCGCAAATACACCGGTCAGCGAAGACAGCAAACCGACAAACAGAAAATCAAAGCGGAAATCAAAGGCCAGACCGGACAGCAGCGTGAACATGACCGCCCCCAGTATGGCCAAAGACGCATCAAACAAGATCGTAATCAGCATCGTACCCATTGCCAGCGGAGCCAAGTACCCAATCACTTGTGAATTCAACGGGGCCCCAAGCGAAACGATCTTCATGACGACGGCGGTCAATACGAGAATCAGACCTAACAGCAAAAACAACAGGTTGTTGCGGAGCGGTTTTGCCTTGGTGATTCGCAGATAGACCTCCAACATGGAAAGCGTTAAGATCACATACGCCGCCAATCCCAGATAGATTCCATAGTTGGGTTGTTCAGCCAGCAGTTTCAAGTCGCGAAGAATGCTTAGATTCTCCTCGGTAATCGGCTCGCCTTGGCGAACGACCAACTCCCCTTTTTGAATCCAAACATCGGGCACTTTCCGCTTTGCCTCTTCCCGCTGCTCTTCTGTCTTCTTCTGGTCATACACCATATTCGGCCGTAACGCTGCCAGTACAACATCCCGCACAATCAACCTGGATTCGACTTCCAGGTCCACGCTGACCAACTGGCTGGCCAGAACAGTAGGGGCATTGGCCAATGATTCATCGGAAAATTCCTTGCTGAGGAAAAAGGAAATATAATGCAGGGTCTCGTTTTTGATTCTCGCCAATTGGGCTGGGGAGACAGCCAGCAGCTTGTCCAAGACTTCATCTTTCAAAGGAAGCGGGACTTTCTTCAACTCCGCTCTTTTTTGCTCTCTGGATGACGTGTTGTCCGCGAGCAGGTCTTGTACTCCCGCGAATAACCCTTCCGTTTCGGTGCGCGCTTTGTCTTCCACTGTCGGATCCAAATAATAGACTTTCGGGACCTGCCGCACCGCTTCCTGCTTTTTGCGTTCGGTTTCTTTCGTATTGATCGCGTCGGAAGGAGCTTTAATCTCCCCCTGCGCGGTATCCCCTACCTGATAATTGTAGCGAGTTGGCGTCACATTCCCGTAAAACATGAAGAACAGCAACAGAAACAGCACGCCGTAAATCCCGAGGCGCATCCAGTTGTTGCGGACCAATTCCGGTGCCAACGTGATCTGTCGAATGTTCTTCTCCAAGTTCAATGCCATTCAAACTCGACTCCTTATTCCCTTTTACGGGTTACACTTTCTGCTCACTGTCAAACGCATAGGCTGCGATAATCTTTTGCACAAGATGATGACGAACTACATCCTGTTCCGTCAAGAAGACAAAGGAAATATCTTTAATATCCTGCAAAATCCGGACCGCTTCATTGAGACCAGATGTCTTCCCACGGGGCAAATCGATTTGCGTGACGTCGCCCGTAACCACCATTTTCGATCCGAAGCCTAAACGGGTAAGGAACATCTTCATTTGTTCAGGTGTCGTATTCTGCGCTTCATCGAGGATAACAAAGGAATCATCCAACGTGCGGCCGCGCATGTAGGCCAACGGGGCTACCTCGATAATCCCCCGTTCCATTGCTTTTTGGACGCTTTCAACCCCCATCACGTCATACAATGCATCGTACAATGGACGCAAGTAAGGATCGACTTTTTCTTGCAGGTCACCCGGCAGGAATCCGAGATTTTCTCCAGCCTCGACAGCAGGGCGGGTCAGCACTATTTTGTGGACTTTTCCCTTTTTCAAGGCCATTACGGCCATCACGACGGCCAGATAGGTTTTGCCGGTACCGGCGGGACCAATCCCAAACACGATATCATACTTACGGATTGCTTGTACATAAAAACGCTGCCCCAGTGTTTTGACCCGAATCGGTTTGCCTTTGGCAGTCATCGCAATATCTTCCGTGAACAATTCCAACAACTCTTCGGCTGCTCCTTTTTTCGCCATTTCTATGGCATAGCCGATCTCCCGTTCGTGAATCGTTGTACCCTTTCGCACCAATTCAAGCAGGACCGCAAACAGGTGCTGGAGAGTATCCACTTCTTCTTCCGTTCCGGTAATCGAGACCTCCCCGCCCCGAACGACCAATTTTGCGGAAAAGTGGTGTTCGATATGTTTCAAATTCACATCGTTGGGACCAAAAATTTGCACCGCTTCCTGGTTTGACGGCAGGGATATTTTTCGTGATACGGTATTCAATCAAGTCTCTCCTCTACTAAAAGGGCTGAGGTTTTCCAATATCTTCAATAACAATGCTGAGAACTTTCGTATATAGCTTACCATGCTCGATTCTTTGCTGTAAAATTTTTTGTGAAACAATTCTTCCATGCTCCCCGATTTTTGATGCAATATCGGCTTTCGCTATGTTCAAAGCCTCATTTTTTGCTTCTTCTTCATTCAAGGTCAGCGTCTCTTCTCTCGTCTCTTTCACATCAACATGTCGCAATTTGATCGGCAGCGTCCACGAACCTATATGAAACAGCCGATCGACTGCCAATTCTGCAAAGGATTGATAGGGGTTTTGCCCGTAACCCCAGACCTGAATCGGCAATTCGCCCATTAACAAGTAATTCTTTCGGAAAGACTCGCCTGTATACTGCTTTCTTACCTGTTGAAACGGCACTTGCAAGTTGGAGGTATACCATACTTCCGCTTCTACCACACCTTTTGCGCGAACAGCCGGCCCACCTTCACCCAAACTGCCGGATATCAGAATTTCACCAGGATTCACGAGCTGTCCTTTTTTCACCATGCTTATACCTTTACTCACCAATATCTTGTCGACAATCCCTTTCTTTTTGGCAACGATATGCTGCGGCGCGGTAGGCTGCGGTTCAACCGGAGGGATTTTCTCCACGACCTGAATGATGACTGATGTACCTTGAATACTGACTCCGGTCCAAGACAATTCCGGTACTTTGTCCAAAATTTCTGCCTGCAAAACATCGGTATCCGGCAGCCTGCCGATCCACGCTCCTTTATGAATCCCCACCGATTCCGCCGCGCTGAGCACAGTTTCCGGAGACAGCTTTTTCGTCCCTTCCACTTGAACGTTCCAAATTACCGAGGTTAAACTGTA
>JAGVBM010000359.1 GCA_020059765.1 Bacillota bacterium | reverse complement strand
TTCCGGCCTGTGGCGGCGGAGACGGTGGAAGAGCATCGGATGCATGCCGAATACTATGAGTTCCCCCAGGAAACGGCAGATCTGATCCGGGAGACCAAAAAGCGCGGCGGGAGGGTCATCGCTGTCGGCACCACCGCCTGCCGCACCTTGGAAACCGTGGGCAGCCGGGCGTTAGAACAAGCGCTAGCCCTGGCGGGCACCACGAGGCAGGAGGTCCAATCGTTGACAGGTCACGGTGCAGAGTGGACGGATCATTTGCAAGCGGATGCAGGTTGGACCGATATTTTCATTTTTCCCGGATACACGTTTAAAGTGATTGACGGATTGGTGACCAACTTCCATCTGCCGAAGTCATCGCTGATCATGCTGGTGTCCGCGCTTGCAGGCAGAGAAAATGTAATGGACGCATACGCGGAGGCAGTCAAAGAACGATACCGGTTTTTCTCATTCGGTGACGCGATGTTGATCGTATAATTCACAAGCAACAGGTGGTGTCGGAATGAGACGCGATGCACAGAGGAGGAAGGCCACATGGCAGTGAAATTCGAATTATTGGCTCAGGACAAACATACGGGCGCCAGACGCGGCCGTTTGCATACCCCGCACGGGACGATTGAAACGCCGGTCTTTATGCCGGTGGGAACTCAGGCGACCGTCAAAACCATGAGTCCGGAAGAACTGAAGGAACTGGGTGCGGAAATCATCCTTTCCAATACATATCATTTGTTTCTGCGGCCGGGACACGACATTGTGCAGGAAGCAGGCGGATTGCACCGGTTCATGAACTGGGATCGGGCGGTTTTGACCGACTCCGGAGGTTTTCAGGTGTTTTCCTTGGCTGATCTGCGCAACATCAGCGAGGAAGGGGTTGAATTTCGTTCCCATTTGTCAGGGGAGAAACTGTTCCTGTCTCCGGAAAAAGCGACGGAAATCCAAAATGCGCTCGGTGCCGACATCATCATGGCTTTTGATGAATGCCCCCCTCATCCGGCCTCCCGCGAGTATGTGAAAGTTTCACTGGAACGTACGACCCGGTGGGCGAAACGCTGCAAGGAAGCCCACCGGCGTCCGCATGACCAGGCGCTGTTTGGGATTGTGCAGGGCGGCATGGAGCGGGATTTGCGGGAACAAAGTGCAACGGAATTGATGGAGCTGGATTTCCCCGGCTATGCGATAGGCGGTCTGTCGGTTGGTGAACCGAAACCGGTGATGTATGAAGTGCTCGAATATACCACACCTCTTTTGCCGAGGGATAAGCCTCGTTACCTGATGGGGGTTGGCTCGCCGGACGACCTGTTCGAAGGCGTTCTGCGGGGGATTGACATGTTTGATTGTGTATTGCCGACGCGAATCGCTCGCAACGGCACTTGTATGACTTCCGTCGGCAAAGTGGTGGTGCGCAACGCCAGCTATGCGCGGGATTGGGAAAAATTGGACCCCAACTGCGATTGCTATACCTGCCGCAATTACTCGCGGGCCTACATCCGGCACTTGTTGAAAGCGGACGAAATATTGGGTCTGCGGCTGACAACCTACCACAACTTGTACTTTCTCGTCAAACTCATGAAAAAGATTCGACTTGCCATAGAGGAGAATCGTCTGCTAGAATTCAAGAAGGAATTTTATGAGCAATATGGGTATGATGTGTAACAGAGGTTGATCAACCCAAAGGAGGAACTACATAAATGGCCGATTATTCACAATTAGTTGTCCTGGTTGCCATGGTGGCGGTGTTCTACTTTTTGCTGATTCGTCCGCAACAAAAACGCACGAAAGAACGGAACGCCATGATCTCCGCTTTGAAAAAGGGCGATCAAGTGATCACGATAGGCGGGCTGCACGGAACGATTACCGATCTCGACGATTCGACAGCCACCCTGCGCGTATCTGAGACCACCAAGGTCAAGTTTGAGCGTTCCGCGATTGCCAGCGTAACGGCGGCAAAAGAAGCGGCGACGGCCGAGTAAAGCAAAAACCTGTGGGTTCCCCTTTGCCGAGGGACCCGACAGGTTTTTTTTTCATGTCGTTTGTGCTCACATTTGCAAGCTCTCTGTTATCTCCCTCGCACATTGACTCCGATCATCCCGCCGAGCGAACCGATAACGGACAACAAGGCGATTTGAAAGAGATTGTGCAGCGTAAACGAGGCGGAGACAAGCAGCAAGCCAAGCAAGGTAATAAAGACCGTATAAAAGAGTCCGGTGATGCCGCCGTAATACCAGCCTTTTTCACCGGCCCGCCTGGCGGCAATAAAGGAACCTGTCAGTACGGAGATCAAGTTGATGCCGTACGTGACCACAGGCAGTTTGGTTTCCGGCATGGATGTCCATGTGACCAGCATCGCCGCAAGAATGACTGCCGCAACAGCAACTGCGAAGGCGTAGATCAGACCTTGCAAAATCGGAGTTCCACTGATATGGGGCGCAAAGTTGCTCAACTGTTTTCCTTTCAAGCGAATTCCCCCTCTGAATTTGTCCATACATTGTATTCAGGTGAAACAACCGTTATGAACGGGACTCCTGCGTGTCATACTACTTGGGAGAAGAACGAGAGGGTGAGAGACAATGGGATAGCTCAAATTGGCGTACTTGTCTCCAAAACAGTGCTGGTTTACCTGTTCGTGCTGTTTGCCATGCGTTTGATGGGGAAGCGGGAGATCGGCAAACTGTCGGTCTTCGATCTGGTTGTGTCGATCATGATTGCGGAAGTGGCCGCCGTATCTCTCGATTTGGAAGAGCCTCTGTGGAAAGGGATCGTGATTGTCCTGATCCTGGTGGCTATGCAGGTGGTGGTCGCGTTTCTTTCGCTGAAAAGCCATCGGCTGCGGGAATTTCTGGAGGGACGGCCGACGATAATCATCCGAAACGGCCGGATCGACGATCAAGAGATGCGCAAAACCCGTTATTCCATGAGTGATTTGCTGACTCAATTGCGGGAAAAAAACATTGCCAATGTAGGGGATGTGGAGTTTGCCATATTGGAGACATCGGGCAAACTGTCGGTGTTCCCGAAGGCGGAGACACGGCCGATTACCCGGGAAGATCTGGGGATCGACGTGCCTCGTTTTGCCATGCCGGTCGCTTTGATCGTCGACGGCAAACCGCTTGCCAAAAATTTGAAACAAATCAATAAAGATGAAACGTGGCTGCAAGAGCAAATCCGTTACTACGGGTACGAGGATCCCAAGCAGGTCTTCTTTTGCAGCATCGATCACAAGGGACAACTGTTCTTCGATTCCAAAGATCAAGGATAATCTGGAAAAAACGGCAGCTGCAATACGGTCCCGCTTATTTCACAAAGGGAATCCACTGCAGAATGCGGGCCGCCGCTGGACCGACAATTGGAATCCGTTTGACGGTATGCAGGGACAAGGCTTTGAACAGGAATAACAACATCACGTACACCAGCAATCCGACAGACACACCGACAATCACCGTATAGGCGGCCCCCATCCCGGCGGTGGCCGTTTTTGCCTGCAGAATGATCAGCGACATGACCAACGTGGAGATCAGGATTTTCATCGTATCGGCCAGATCGACGTAAAACCCGATCAGGCGCGTGACCGTTAGAAAATAGGCGGCAGCCACAAAAATGTTCGTGATGACGACCGACCAGGCCACCCCAGTGATCCCCACTCCCGGCTTTGACGCCACATAATAGATAATCAGCAGTTTGATCACCGCCCCGATGATCGAATAGGCCATTGCCAATCCTGCCCGGTTCATGCCTTGCAGGATCCCTGACAAAGGAGACTTCAGATAAATAAAAAATCCGACCGGCGCCATGATGGCCAGCAGCGGACCGGCATCCGGCGTATTGTAGATGGCGGTGGACAGTTCTGTTGCCAACAAGGTGAAAATCACCGAAGAAGGCAGCCCGATCATCGCCGTAAACCGAAATGCCTGATACAGACGGCGCTGTACAAGTTTCGGCTGGTTCAGCGCAATCGCTTCTGAAATGGCCGGCACCAAGGTGGTGGACAGCGCGTAGGTGAATACTGTCGGCAGGACAAGCAGCTGCACCGCGTAGCCGGAATAAAGGCCGAACAGGGCGGTCGCTTCCGCCTTGGCGTGACCCGCCGCGATCAACGCACGGGGAATCAGCAAGGTCTCCAGCCAATAGACGATCGATCCGGCGATTCCGGCCACGAGGACGGGCAGCGCGATTTCAAACAACGACCAGACGGTTTTGCGCAAGGGTTCCGGTTTGCCGGTTGGGGGCATCGGCGGCATCGGCACTCGTTCAAATCGGTAGCGTAGCCAATAGCTGACGGCAATGTAGGCCAGGTGAGTCAATTCACCGGCCAGCAGTCCGACCATGGCGCCAGCGGATGCTTTCACCAGATCGGGCATAAAGAAAGAGACGATGACCAGAGTAATGCCGCTGCGAACGATCGTTTCCAACACCCAGGCGACGGAAGGAGGAGTCTGATTTTGCATCCCTTGGAAATATCCGCGCAGAATTGACGACCAAGATATAATCAGAATGGTCGGTGTCATGGCCAATACGGTGTAATAGGTACGGGAGTCGGTCAGCAGATGCTGGGTCAACCAAGGAGCGGAGGAGATGACCGCCGTTGTAAACGTCGTCGCCAGAATTGTAACGGTCACAGTGGTAAAGATCATGGCGTGCTTCACCTTGCGCCGGTCTCCAACCGCGATGGCTTCGGCGACTACCTTGGACAAAGCGGTGGGCAGCCCGATCGTCGACAAGGTGAGGATCATCATCAGCATTGGAAACACCATGCGAAACAGACCGATCCCTTCCGGCCCGACAATCCGGTTTAAGACGATCTGCATGCCCATTCCGATAATCTTCGTGATCACGCTGGCCAACACCAAGACCATGGCACCATGCAGGAAGGATTGTTTGTTCATACAGGTTCTCCTCTGTCTACGTTCTCTTTCTCCAACCTATGCGGACAGGTCTTTAGTTAGTCCCAAAACTTCAGCAGGATTTTTGCCTGCGGAAAGCGAATTTGATGTAGGGAAAATGGTACTCGCTTCGGACGAATCGTCGGGAATAGCAGGAAGGGGGCATGCTCTTTGAATGAAGATGATCTGTCAAAGATGATTGAAGAACTCTGTTATTCCAAAATGCAAGAATTTCGCCTGCTGGGATATCAAGTGGATGCGGCCGACATCTGGAAGTGTGTATCCAGCGGTTACAAAAAGGAACTGCCGCCGCTTTACCAGGTCGTGAACGATATTTTGTCGTTAAAAATTACGAAATACATGAACTGGGCGATGTTGGAAGCCTATAAGGGTGGATAAACTTGAACGGGCCCCGGACAGTGGGGCTTTTTTTATACTTGTTAAGTTTTCTTTGCTGCCGTCCGTTTCGTTGACACCTTTTGCGGACAAGCCGTATACTGAGGCTATTGACTGATTGTTCCAGAGTTTACCGAACGGATCGTTCTAAGGAGGCAATTATGATTAAGTGGAACAAATTGCTGACGCTTCTGCTGATACTGGCGTTGTTCGCCGGAATGGCGGGAACGACGACAACGAAGTTATGGAAAGGAATTGCGCTGGGGCTTGATTTGCAGGGCGGATTTGATGTCTTGTACGAAGTGCAGCCGACGGAAAAAGAGGCCGTTACATATGATGGAGTCGTGGCGACCCAACGGGCGTTGGAAAATCGGGTCAATGCCATTGGCGTCAGCGAGCCGAACATTACGATTGAAGGCACGAACCGCATTCGCGTCCAATTGGCGGGGGTTACCGACCAGGACAAAGCGAAAAAAATTCTCGGCGAGCCGGCCACATTGGAATTCCGAGCACCGGATGACAAAACGGTCCTGCTGACAGGCGGCGATCTGAAACCGAATGCCCGGTTCCAGCAGGATCAGCAAACGGGCCAAATCCAGATAGCGGTGGAATTTAAGGATCCAAAAAAGCTGCAGAATGTTACCACCCAATATCTCGGGCAGCCGATGGGAATTTTTCTGAATGGCGAAATGCTGTCGAAGCCGACGATTCAAAATATTATTTCAAACGGACAAGCGGTGATCACCGGCATGTCGACGCCGAAAGAAGCGACCGACACTGCCAATTTGCTGAACGCGGGCGCGCTGCCCTACCCGATCAAGGAACTTTCCTCGATGTCGGTCGGTGCGACCCTAGGCCAAGCCGCCCTGCAGAAAACCACGTATGCGGCGGGAATTGCGTTCATTTTGATTTTTGTCTTCATGATTGCCGTCTATCGGATTCCCGGTTTGATTGCCAACATTGCCTTGTTGATGTACATGTACCTGCTGATCGCAATCTTTAGAGGCATG
>JAGVBM010000208.1 GCA_020059765.1 Bacillota bacterium | reverse complement strand
GGCGGATGTGGAGATTGTGGAAGGACAATCCCAGGTCGGCGGCGGCAGTCTCCCGACGGAAGACCTGCCGACGTATCTGGTGGCGGTCCGAACGGCAAACTTTTCATTAAATGCGTTGGAACATGCGCTGCGCCACGTGGAGCTACCCGTGATGACAACGATTCGAAAGGAGGCGTTATTGTTCGATGTCCGAACACTTTTCCCGAGAGAGATCGAAGAATGCATCAACAGCGTCCGTGACGCCTTTAACCGGCTCCGGTGATGCCGTCACGCCCGCTGAACAAATACGATTGACGCTGCTGACCGAAAAATCCGGCTGAGGCTGCAAAATCGGTCCGGCGGACCTGGCTCAAGTTTTGAGCTACTTGCCGAAAAATCTCCCCGATGCCAATTTGATCGTCGGCTTGGATACCTCTGATGACGCAGGGGTGTACAAATTGTCTGATGAATTGGCTTTGGTGCAAACAGTGGATTATTTTACACCGATTGTCGACGATCCGTATATGTTCGGCGCAATCGCAGCGGCCAACGCCTTGTCCGACGTGTATGCGATGGGCGGCAAGCCGTTAACCGTATTGAACATCGTCGGCTTCCCCGTCAGCAAGTTGGACAAGAAAATCCTGGCGGAAATTCTCCGAGGCGGCGCCGACAAAGTCCGGGAAGCGGGAGCCGTTATTGCAGGCGGCCACTCCATTGACGACACCGACCCGAAGTTTGGCATGGCGGTGACCGGGATTGTACACCCGGATCAGGTATGGACCAACGCCGGCGCCTGCCCCGGCGACAAGCTGGTGTTGACCAAACCGATCGGAGTGGGTATCGTGACAACCGCCATCAAGCGGGGCAAAGCGACACCGGAAGCGATCAAACAGGTGGAAACGATCATGGCGACGCTGAACAAAGCGGCAGCCGAAACGGCGAAGAATTACACGGTTCACGCCTGCACCGACGTCACCGGCTTTGGGCTGTTGGGACACACGGCCGAAATGGCGCGCGGCGGCTGCGTGGGCATCGAAATCGATTCGACAGTCGTCCCGATGCTGCCCGATACCTATTCGCTGGCGGAGCAAAACGTCATCCCCACCGGTTCCAAACGGAACTATGAATGGCTGCTGGATGATGTGCTGTACGATGACAGTGTCGATGAATTAACCCGCAGAATCTTGTGTGACGCGGTCACCTCCGGCGGTTTGCTGTTCTCCGTTCCGGCGGAAGAGGCAGATTCATTGGTCGCCGACCTGAAAGCAAATGGAGTCGAATGGGCTGCCGTCATTGGCGAAGTGGTGGCGGATCACCCGAACAAGATCCGAGTGCGTTGAGGAAACCTGGTGTTCTTGCAACACCGGGTTTTTCTTTATGATGGATTGTTTCATGCCCGTTTTTTTCCTTCTCTTCTGGCGCACACTAAGTGCACGGAAGGGGGCGGATTGTGCATGCGGAAAAGTATGCGCGACCATTTGAACCAGGCGATGGGAGAGCAGTTGTTCGGCGTCGATTTTCATGATGTTTTGGAAAAGCACGAGATCCTCGACGAGACGGAATTGGGAACGGAGTTGGGATTGACAAGGCGGGAAATCGAGGCTTTGAAACATCGCCTGTTCCGTGGATAATGATTCGGTTGCAAAGTAAAGAGGCAGGAAGCAGGAAGCAGGAAGCAGGAAGCAGGAAGTTGCCTTGAGGTTGACGGGCAGGAGGGGGCAGGTTAAACTCAATATGATTTTCAGTCCCTATACACAGTCCCTGTCTGTTTGAGGTGATGGAATGCTGATTGTCGTCAAACAAGTGGGTTTCGATTTTCAAGCGGAAGTCGAGCGCATGACCTATCTGTTTTTTGAAGAGGAGATCGTTACATTTTCACATACAAGCAGCCCCGATCTGGAACTGAAGATTGAGCTGAATGAAGCAAACGACACGCTGCGTGCGGAAGCAAGGCTGGATGAGAGGGGAATCCTGCAATCGCAGGCGGCATACCAACAATCTGTGCCGGCAAGCGGGGATCCGACTCTCCGCCGCAAGAAAGCGAAACAAACCGTGCTGCACGCCTTGCACGACTGTTTGGCGGACTATACAGGAGCGGGTCAGCCCTGGGGGATACTTACGGGAGTACGGCCGTTGAAACTGGTGCACGGAATGGCGGAAGCAGGGAAGACTCCCAGCGAGATTCGGGCGCAACTGGCCGCCGATTACCGGATTGCTCCCAACCGGATTGACCTGCTGCTTGACATTGCCGAGGTGCAGATGCAAACGGTGCCGGATCTGTATCAGCTTGCCGATCAGGTCAGTCTGTATATCGGCATCCCATTTTGCCCGACCCATTGCGCCTACTGTACCTTCCCCGCTTATTCCATGGAGGACAAGTATACGTACACGCCTGATTTTCTCAGGGCGTTGGAAAAAGAGTTTGTCGCGGTCGGACAATTCTTGCGGGAATATCAGATTCCGGTCACCAGCGTGTATTTGGGAGGCGGTACGCCGACCAGCCTGAATGCGCCGGAATTGGAACAACTGCTGCATGTGTTGTACCGCGAAATTCCCGGCGGCGAAGCGTGGGCGGCCCGGGCCTCCCAACCTGTACAAGCGGTCATCGGCGATGCGGCAAGGTTTGCTGCAACCAGCGGAAGTTGGCGGGAGTTCACGGTCGAAGCGGGCAGGCCGGACACGATTACACCGGAGCGGGTGGAAGTGCTGCGCCGCTACCATGTGAACCGCATCTCCGTCAATCCGCAAACCTTTAAGGCGCAAACGCTGAAAACGATCGGCCGCGGCCATACCCCCGACATTGTGGATCGGCGGTTTCATCTCGTGAAGGAAGCCGGTTTTGAAAATATCAATATGGACATGATCCTTGGGCTTCCGGGAGAAGATCTGGACGATGTCCGCTATACGAGAGAACGGATTGAATCGTTGATGCCGGACTCGGTAACCGTTCATACGATGTCATTCAAACGCACCGCTGTCGTCAACAGGGAAAAAGACCGGTTTGCGATCCCGCACTCACAATTGGTGCGGATGATGATGCGGGAAACCGATCAGTGGGCGCGCCGACTGGGGTACCTTCCCTATTACGTGTACCGGCAGAAGGATATCCTCGGCAATCTGGAAAACATCGGGTATGCAAGGAGCGGCAAAGAGGGTGTCTACAACATCTGTATCATGGAAGAACGGCAAACGATCATCGGGCTTGGCGGCGGAGCCTCCACGAAGTTTATCGGCCGCAGCGGCAAAAGTTACGGTCGGCACGGCAACCCTCGCGAGCCGAAAGCCTATGTGGAGAGCATCGATGCGGTGATCGCGAAGAAAATCGACCTGCTGAAACGGATGTATGCAGAGCGGCGGCCGGACTGATGCGGTGTGTGAAGGGCAACACCGCTCATTCCCGGCCGGAATTCGTTCAGGATACCATTACAGAGTTAGTGTAAACGGATCAGCGCAAAATAATCAGCCAAAAAAGGGCAGCTACGATGAACCGATAGTAGGCAAATGGAGTCAGCTTCACTTTTTGCAGCAGTTTCAGGAACGTAATGACCGCCAACAGGGCCACGATCAGTGAAACTACAAATCCGACGGCAAAAAACGGAATGTCACTGACGGACAGATACTTGTAACTCTTCAGCAAATCGTATCCGCTGGCGGCAAACATAATCGGAATTGCGATCAGGAAGGAAAAATCGGCTGCCGCTTTGTGGCTGGTTCCGGCAAACAGCCCGCCGGCAATGGTGGCGCCGGAACGGGAAAAGCCGGGCCAGAGGGAGAGACACTGAAACAGACCAATCTGAAGGGCTTGCCCGTAACTGATCTGCTCCATGGTTTGCGCGGATACGCGAGGTTGGAATCGTTCCGCCAGGATCATGAAAAGACCTCCCACCACCAAACCGATCAACACGGTGTAAGGAGAAAACAGATAGGTCTTGATCACTCCGTGCAGCAGATATCCCAACACCATAGCGGGCATTATGGCTATAAAAACGTGCAGCAGGTTCAGTTGCGGATATAAAGAACGGCGCTGCTGTCTCCAATCAAACAAGGCCCATACCCGTCGCCAATAGAGGATCGCCACGGCCAGAATTGCCCCGAGCTGAATGACGATCTCGAAAGTTTCCGCTTTTGGACCTGTAAAATCAAGCAGATAGCCGGACAGAATCAGATGACCGGTTGAAGAGACAGGCAAAAACTCAGTCAGCCCTTCGACAATTCCCTGAATGATCGCGATTATGTACTCCTGCATGTCAATTCCTACCTCTCCGCAGATATTGTAAAGTCCCATTCGGAATAAAAACGGGATAAAAACTGCTCCATAAACTCCTGACGGTCTGCCGCAATTTTTTTCCCATGATCCGTATTCATCAAGTCTTTGAGTTTGAGCAGTTTCTCGTAAAAATGGTTGATGGCCGTAGACCGTCCGCTGCGGTATTCGTCAGCCGTCATTTCTGTACGCGGCGGCAGTTCGGGATCATGGATCAGTTGCTGCTTCGCACCGCTGTAAGCGAATGTGCGGGCAATCCCGATGGCGCCGAGTGCGTCCAGCCGATCGGCATCCTGCACCACTTTGCCTTCCAGTGTGCGCATTGGGGGCTGATGGCCGCCTTTAAAGGACATCGTGGATATGATTTCCATCACGTGTTCCGTCACAGATTCATCCGCTTGCTGTGCAACCAGCCAGCGGCGGACTTTTTCGAGTCCCGTCCGATGGTTGTCATTCAGTTTTTCATCGGCGATATCATGCAGCCAAGCGGCCAGTTCGCATACAAACAGATCGGCGCCTTCTGCTTGCGCAATCGCGTCGGCCGTTTTCGTCACCCGATAGATATGCCACCAATCGTGTCCGCTGCTGTCTTTCCCCAATTCCTCGCGGGCAAAGGATTCGGCGGAACGGAGAATATGCTCTTTATCCATATGCATCCTCCCGATTTGCTCTTTCTCGGACATCCTAACACGATTTGTATAAGACGGCAAACAAAAAATACTTTTTTTCGTCCCATATTATTTCAGTTTTCGCGCATATTAAGTGAGGGGTATTTGACATCCATCTTAAGGAGGAGATCCTATGACGGTTGGAACAAAAATGCATCAAACCATGGCTTCGCTTGAATCTGCGCTGGCAAGTTTCAAGACCTTCGGTCTTGACACCGATAACCAGCAGGCGAAACAGTTGTATGCACAATTGGCCAACACGATGGAACAGCAAGTCATCAATCCGTTCCGATCTCGCGTAAATCAGATGGAGCAACAGGAACCCCAATATCAAGTTCGTCAGCAAGCGATGCAGCAAGCTGCACAGGCCACTCAGGCTGCCCAAGCGGCGAAAGCTCCGCAAATGACGAACAAGAAGTAACGGTGGAGAGCCTGCGGGCTCTCTTTTCCATTTCGTTAGCAATCTTAAATGATTTCATGATTTTTTGCGGGAATGATCCCGGAATGTATTATAATAGTCGGTAACAATTCATTTGAGGTGCGACTGTTATGATCATACAGAAGACAAAAGACGAAATCGCCTTGATGGGCAAAGCGGGCCGCCTGTTGGCGGCATGTCACAATGAGATTGCGAAGCGGATCCAACCGGGAATTACCACGTGGGAAATCGACCGGTTTGTCGAAGAATACCTGCGCGAGCACGGAGCCACGCCGGAACAGAAAGGGTATCACGGGTATCCCTATGCGACCTGCGCGTCGGTGAATGATGTGATCTGCCACGGGTTTCCTAAGAAAGAAGCATTGAAAAACGGCGATATTGTCACCATCGATATGGTGGTCAACCTGAACGGGTGGCTCGCAGATTCCGCTTGGTCCTATGCGGTGGGCGACATCTCGGAAGAGGCGGAACGCCTGTTGAAAGTGACGAAAGAATCCCTGTATCTCGGCATTGAACAG
>JAGVBM010000193.1 GCA_020059765.1 Bacillota bacterium | reverse complement strand
CGTTCTGTGATGATTGGCTCATCGGGGATGGCCGGGTTCAATTTGCGACATTTGGCATTTCGGTCTTGCTGATGGCCGCTTTAACCGACTGGTTGGGGGTACGGAACGTCTATCTGATCGCGGGGGTATTGTATGGAGTGTCAGCGTTGCTGGCGATGTTGGCGATGCCGAAAACCTCTTTTTCCCGCTTCGATTCATCCCATGCCTCGCATGAACTTTGAATCTTAGGATGATTGCGGAGAACGAAAAAATTGGGGGGCTACTCTTGAGTGAAGATGTATCAGGACTGATTCACCACATTGAGATATACGTTTCCAACTTGAGTTCTTCCTCAGATTTCTGGGGATGGTTTCTTGGTGAACTGGGTTATGAACCGTTTCAAAAATGGGAAGAAGGGATCAGTTGGAAACTTGGGCATACCTATCTGGTATTTATCCAGGCGAAAGAGAAATTCATGGACGTTTCCTACCACAGGTGCCGAGTCGGCCTGAATCATTTGGCATTCCATGCAAAATCCCGTCAGCAGGTTGATGAATTGACTGAACGCTTGCGGTTACGAGGCGTATCTCTTTTATATCCCGACAAACATCCGCATGCCGGGGGAAAGGACGTTTACGCTTTGTATTTTGAAGACCCCGATCGAATCAAGGTTGAGTTGGTGGCTCCCTAATAGACCACCTGCTTGCGTAAGCAAAGGTGGTCTATTAAGTTCTCCCCGCTTCTTTCAGGCTTTTGGTACGCCATTCCAGTATGATCCGGTCTCCGTTCGCAAGGGGGGTCGAAAACTCCGCCTTTTCACCGTTTACTTCCATCCGCAGGTCTACCGCATCGACTGGACGTTCCCGATCGATATGCACGTGCTGAAATATATCGGAGAACACCGGGGTCCAGACATTCCGGCGCACGGTAACGGTTGAAAAATCGTCCAGCGGCGTTTGTTCATCGGCCGGTTCACCGTTGACTTCAATCACCGGTGTCGGCCCCCACAATTGCAACGACTTCCCGTTTACAAAAATACGGATCGTTTGCCGTTCCGACTCTTCCGGCAGCAGCAAATCCCGCACCGCAGGCGCAGCGGAGGTTGCTTGCTCGATCTGCAAGAGATCGCCGGGGCGAACGACGGTATGTAAAGGAATAGGTTCGCCGTTTACGAGGATCGATGCCCCCTTCATTCGCACGGAACGTTGCTGGCCGTTGACCGTAGCGGAAAGTGTCCGTTCGCGGAAGGAGGCAATCGGATACCCGAGATCCGGCAGCAGATCGATCAGCGCTTCCGGCATATGCAGGGTAATCTCCGCCCGGTCGACAAGCGGCGTATCGGCTTCTACGATTTGGTTGTTCATGCGAATGACCGGCTGGATGATTCGCGCTTCTCCGTTGACCTGGATTGGCAAAGGGTGGTATTCCGGCAGTACGTCGGCGACAAGTCCTTGTGCGTCTTTTCCCGGTTCACCTTCCACAATTTCAATTTCATCCCCGTGCTGGATAATGTCGTCCAAATGGGCAGGGTGTCCGTTTACCGTCAATAGGGCTGGGGTTCCCAGCGTGCCCCGCAGGACTTTCACCATGCCGTGCACTTCTACGGTTAACGCCATGCCGGGACGTCCGTGCAGTTTCCGGAGGTCAATATCCGCCGACAGCAGCGCATCACCGACTGTGACCTGCCGGAATTCAAACAAGCGGACTGCTTGTCCGTTGACCCGAATCGAGACGGATGAAATAGGAGCCGTAACGGCAGCCAAGGCGATTCCCACCGGAGTCACAGCATCGGGACCGGACAATGGTTCCTGTTTGGTCAGCAATTTGTCGATCGCGTCCGCTCCCCGAATGACAACCCGCTCTTTGGGCAGACCGAGCAGATCCGCCAAGCGCTCTGGGAGCAGCGGTGTTTGTGAGCCGCCGCCGACCAGCATGACGGCTTGCGGCGCCCGGCCATTCAATTGGCGGATTTCATTGGCGATTTTGCTGGCCAAGTCGGTGACCACTGAATCGAGAGCTTGTATGATTTCAAGCGAGGCATACTCGTACGGGATGCCGAGAACGTCTGTGAAGCGGACGGTCGCATGCAGGAGCAGCTGACGTTTGACCATTTCGGCTACCGGGAAATCCAGCAAATACTTGTGGGACAATGCTTCTGTAACTTCATCCCCGGCAACCGGCACCATGCCATAGGCGGTGACCGTTCCTTCCGACGTAATCGCAATGTCGGACGTGCCCGCTCCAATATCGACCAGTGCCAGATTCAGCTTCCGCATGGAAGGGGGGATCAGGGCGTTAATAGCGGCAATCGGTTCGAGGGTTAAGGCGGCCATTTCCAGTCCGGATCGTTCTAGTGCGAATTGTAAAGAGTCGATGACGATCCGCGGTAAGAATGTGGCGATAATCTCCACACTCGCCATGATTCCCAACTGATCGACTAAGGATCCGATCGGTGAATCATCCAACATATAGTGAACGACCGTATAGCCGACACAGTGGTAACGGGAAGCATCCGGGGTGACCGATTGCAAATCCCGTTCCGCTTGTTGGACGGCAGACAGTTCCATGACACGGACATGATCCTTGGTCAGACGCTCCCCGCTGATCTCCCGCTCCACCTTGGCCCGTACTGTCTTCAGAGCGCGTCCCGCTGCGGCCACGGCCACTTTTTGCAAGGGGCCAACCTGCATTTCCAGTTGTTGTTTGACTCTGCTGATGACATCCGCCACTTGCACAACATCATGAATTTGACCGTCGAGCATGGCACGGTTGGCATGCTCCATCTGAGCGCTGGCGATGACCTCAAAACCTTGTTCCGAATACCGGCCGACCAGTCCCAGGACAGAACGGGTTCCGATATCCAATGCAAAAATCATGTCACTGCCTGTCATTTTCCTTCCTCCTTGCAGCGAAATCCGACGATCGTAATGATTTGCCCATTAGCGGATGGTGTAACTGAAACCCGCTTCACTCAGTCTTTTAAGAATTCGTTCGACATGGTTCCGATCCCTTGTCTCCAGAATAATTTCAACCTCTGCTTGTCCGAGGACGAGCCGTTCGCCTTTGCGATGATGATTGAAGGAGATGACGTTTGATTTCTCCGCTGCGAAAATTTTGGCCATGGCCAAGAGAATGCCGGGGCGATCGGGGACCGTCGAAACAATCCGCAGATAACGCCCTGATTCCACAAGTCCTCGTTCCAGAATCTTGGAGAGCAGATTCACGTCCACGTTGCCGCCGGACAAGAGAATGGCGATTTTTTTGCCGCGGAAAGGGAAGCTTTTTTCCAGGATCGCCGCCACACCGACAGCACCCGCACCTTCCACCACCAATTTGTTGCGTTCCATCAAGAGAAGCATCGCTTTGGTAATCTGGTCGTCGGTGACCGTAATGACATCGTCTACATAGGTCTTGACCAGTTGAAACGGTATGTCACCGGGACGTTTGACCATGATTCCATCTGCAATCGTTTCCACAAAATCAAGGGTCTGCAGATGTCCCGCCCGCAAGGAGGCAAACATGCTGGCGGCACCTGCCGCTTCCACACCGATCACCTGGATGTCCGGTTTGATCATTTTGGCGGCTTGGGCGACACCCGCAGCAAGACCGCCGCCGCCGATCGGTGTCAGGATCACCTCGATATCCGGTTGCTGTTCGAGGATTTCCATGGCAATCGTTCCTTGTCCGGCAATCACCGCCTCATCGTCAAAGGCGTGGACAAATGTACGACGAGTCGCTTTTTGCAGTTGCAAAGCATATTGATAGGCGGCGTCATAATTCTCTCCCCGCAGCACCACTTTGGCACCATAACTGGCTGTTGCTTCCGCTTTGGCAATCGTTGCGCCCTCCGGCATCACAATCGTACAGGGAATTCTCGACATGGCTGCGGCAAAAGCAACCCCCTGCGCGTGATTGCCGGCGGAAGCGGCGATCACCCCGCGTCGCCGGTCGGAATTGGACAGACCGGCGATTTTGTTATAGGCGCCGCGTATCTTAAAGGAACCTGTTTTTTGCAGGTTCTCCAGTTTCAGATAGATGTGGTTGTTCGACAGAGTGCTGAATGTATGGGAATAATTGAGAGGCGTTTGATGGATCACCTTGGCAAGGGTTGTCCTTGCGGCTTCATAATCGTTGCGTGTTGGCATTGAAACCTCCTGACTGACATGAGAAAATAGGCAGCGGCCTTTTTCGGAAAAGACGATTGTCTATCGACTGTCAACTGTGATACGATACGTTCAATATAGCAAAAAATTTCGAAGATCGGGAGAGTGGGAGAATGTCTGATTCCATTTTAAAACATGTACGACCCTCGCTGCATGATTTAAAACCGTATATTCCGGGCAAGCCGATTGCGGACGTGCAGCGGGAACTGGGTCTCGCCGATGTGATCAAACTCGCTTCGAATGAAAACCCGATTGGACCGTCGAAGAAAGCACAAACCGCGATTCAAGCAGCTTTAACTGAGCTTAACCGATATCCCGACGGAGGACAATTGTTCCTGAAAAGCAATTTGTCTGCCTTCCACAATGTGGGGGAGGACATGCTGCTGATCGGCAATGGTTCAGATGAGATCATCTCCCTCTTTTGCACCACTTTTGTGGAACCGGGCGATGAAATTGTCGTGCCGAGTCCTTCTTTTTCCGAATACAAATTTGCTGCCTCATTGATGGCGGGGCGAACGGTGGAAGTGCCCCTCGGCGAGAATTTTGAATACAACCTGGAAGACTTCAAACAAGCGATCACAGACCGTACGCGAATTGTGTTTCTCTGTTCTCCCAACAATCCGACAGGCACGTATATCCGGCAGGCCGATCTGGAACGATTCCTGCAGGAGATCCCGCAAGACATCCTGGTCATCATTGATGAAGCCTACAACGAGTATGTGGAAGCGGATGATTACGCGCAAGGATTGGAGCTTTTCCGGAAAGGATATAATGTGGCGGTGATGCGCACATTTTCCAAACTGTACGCCTTGGCTTCACTGCGGATTGGATATACGATCGCCAAACCGGAAATTATCGGCTATGTAAACCGCGTACGGGAACCGTTCAATGTGAACCATCTGGCGCAAGTGGCAGCCGTTGCCGCCTTGCATGACGCAGAGCACATAGCGGAGAGCCGCAAGGTGAACTCGCAAGGCAAACGGATGTTATATGAAGGTTTTGAAAAAATGGGGCTGCGGTATATTCCGACCGAAACCAATTTTATCCTGGTGGATACGGGGGTGGATTCAAAAGCGCTGTTCCAAGCGCTGCTCCGCAAAGGCGTGATTGTCCGGGATGGCGGTTTCTTCGGACTCCCGACCTGGATTCGCGTATCCTTCGGTCTTCCGGAGGAGAACATTCGTTTCTTGACAGCTTTGGAAGAAACCCTGCAAGATATGAAAGTTGAGGCGTAGACGACGAGTTCAGACAGACGACGAGTACAGGAAGCAGAGATGAGGAGGAGAAACCATGAACCATGAGAGAATGACAGAACTTCGCGAACAGTTGGACGAAATCAACATTGAGATTCTGGAATTGTTATCCCGCCGTGCTGAACTGGTGCATGAAATCGGTGAGCTCAAGAAACTCAAAGGAACGGATCGTTTCGACCCGATCCGTGAAAAGGAAATGTTGGATAAACTGGTCGCGGCCAACCCGGGACCGTTTGACGACAATACGATTCGTCACTTGTTCAAGCAGATTTTCCAGGCGTCCCTCGGTTTGATGGAAGAAGAGAAGAAGGAATTGCTTGTCTCCCGCAAGAAGAAGCAGGAGAATACGATTGTTGAAGTGAAGGGCATCCGGATCGGCGGCGACAAACCGGTCATGATCGCCGGTCCTTGTTCCGTGGAGACGCCGGAGCAAATGGACACGGCAGCCAGCGGTTTATTAAAGGAAGGAATTGTGCTGTTGCGCGGCGGTGCCTACAAACCCCGCACGTCGCCCTATGATTTCCAAGGTCTTGGTGAAAAAGGGTTGCAACTGATCCGCAAAACGGCTGACAAATATGGAATGGCTGTCGTGTCCGAAATCGTGTCGCCATCCGATATTGAAATGTCGTTGAAGTATGTGGATGTAATTCAGATCGGCGCCCGAAATATGCAAAACTTTGAACTGCTGAAAGAAGCGGGCAATGTGCGCAAACCGGTTCTGCTGAAGCGCGGTTTGTCCGCCACGATTGAAGAATTGCTGTTTGCCGCCGAATACATCGTCTCCCGCGGCAACGGGCAGGTCATTCTCTGTGAGCGGGGAATTCGAACCTATGAAAAAGCGACCCGCAACACGCTCGACATTTCGGCGGTGCCGATTCTCAAACAGGAAAGCCATTTGCCTGTAATGGTTGACGTTTCCCATTCCACAGGCCGTAAAGATATTATGCTGCCGGTGGCCAAGGCGGCGTTGGCCGTCGGTGCGGACGGACTGATCGTCGAAGTGCATCCCGATCCGAGCGTTGCGCTGTCGGACGCGAAACAGCAATTGGATCTGGGACAGTTCGCCAAACTGATGGACGGTTTGCGTTCCGGCGGATATGAACTGCAAATGAAGCCCGTCACGGTCAAATAGAGGTGGCAGTCTGAATAAGATACTGGACTCCGCCAAGCCTCCAGATGCAGAATTACAGGAAAGGGCCGGTCATGTTCCGGCCCTTATTGTTACTGACAGAATGCACGGAAAAGACGGGAATGGGGACAAGAATGCGGGTAAGAATGCGGGGACTGAACGAAGGAGGTGCGACCTTGCTGTGAAAAAATCGCATTGGATCTTGGCTGGTTTGGCATTGTTGATATTGATCGCAGAAAGAGGAATTGTCGGCAGAACGGATGCGGCAAATCAATTACTGTATCTCGCAGCATTGGAAATCGGGTATTTCATAGTGGTGCTGATTCTCGGCATAGGCATCGGCAATTCCATGCGTCGGCGGTTGATAGAACGGGATGCGAAGGAATACGAGAAAAGCGTGGTCCGTTACCGGATTTGGGCTGTGGTGTTTGTCGCGGTGGCGATCACCTATATGGCGACAGGATTCATCCCGGGATGGATCGGCCGCAATATCATATTTTTCGGCGGGTATTATTACGCGTTGGCGAAGAAGTCGAAGGTTCATGAGGATGGAAAATGAATCGTGAGTTCATTTAATTTTCTTTTTCCCTGTGGTGTTAGTCGCATGACTTTCGAACGTTTGTCTGCCTCATTAATCACCAATTCAATTAATCCATTTTCAAATTTATTTGACAACATTGGTTGTCGTAAATCTTAGGGAAGTTGAATATTGCAAGATAAAACAGGAGGAACGAACATGAGTCTAAGAAAATATAT
>JAGVBM010000032.1 GCA_020059765.1 Bacillota bacterium | reverse complement strand
ATCAATCCCGGTGATCATTTCGGTGACAGGGTGCTCGACTTGAATCCGGGTGTTCATTTCCATGAAATAATAGTTTCCATGCTTATCCAACAAAAATTCTACGGTGCCGGCACCCGAGTAATTGACAGCCAAAGCGGCCGCAACGGCAGATTCACCCATTTTTTCCCGCAATTCGGGGTCCAAGGCGGGAGACGGTGCTTCCTCAATCAATTTTTGATGGCGCCGCTGGATCGAACAATCCCTTTCTCCCAAGTACACCGCATTGCCATGTTTATCCCCAATGATTTGAATTTCCACGTGCCGGGGGCCTTCCACAAACTTCTCCAGATAGACGCCTGCGTTGCCAAAGGCGGTTTCCGCCTCCACTTGCGCCATTTTGATTGATTTTTCCAGTTCTTCCGGATTGTTTGCCAGGCGCATCCCTTTCCCGCCGCCGCCGGCAGTCGCTTTGATAATTACAGGATACCCGATCTCATTGGCCACCTGCTGCGCTTCCTGAACATCTTCAATCAATCCGTCCGTTCCCGGAACGCAAGGCACGTTCGCCAGCTTCATCGTATCTTTTGCGACCGACTTGTCACCCATTTTCTCGATCGCTTCCACGCTCGGTCCGATAAAGGTAATCCCGACCGTTTCCACAATTTCTGCAAAATCGGCATTCTCCGCCAGGAATCCGTATCCCGGATGAATGGCGTCGACGCCGGTGGAGGTAGCCGCAGCCATAATATTCGGGATATTGAGATAGCTTTGTTTGCTGGCGGTCGGACCGACGCAGTAGGCTTCATCCGCGAGCCTCACATGCAAAGCGTCGCGATCCGGTTCCGAGTAAATGGCAACGGTTTGAATTCCTAATTCTTTGCATGCTCGAATGACACGGACCGCGATCTCTCCGCGATTGGCAATCAATATTTTTTTAAACACCTTGTAATCGCCGCCTTTAATCGAGTTTGACAAGGAACAGCGGTTGTCCGTATTCAACCAGTTGTCCATTTTCAGCCAGAACGGCAACGATTTCACCGCGCACGTCCGCTTCGATTTCATTCATCAATTTCATCGCTTCGACAATGCAAACAACTGTCTTGTCAGTCACTTTTGCGCCAACGCGTACGTAGGGATCGGCATCCGGAGCCGGTGCCTGATAGAATGTGCCGACCATCGGCGATATGATCTGATGCAATGTCGGATCGTCAACCGGCTGCTTGTCTTCTTTTGTCGCAGGTTGATCCGCAGACGGCTGTGGAACGGCAACCGGAGCGACAGGCTGTTGCACAGCGGGGGCAGCTTGCACCGGTGCAGGCTGTACGATGACGGGAGCGGCAACTCCCAATTCTTTCTTTATGATCAGTTTCGTTCCAGCTGCTTCCACGTTCAATTCTGTCACGGATGTTTCATCGATTAACCGTACAAGTTCACGAATTTCATTCAGCTTGAACATATCTGGTCCTCCCTTAATCCTATTCCAATTTGGACTATTGGAAAGTATACCATAACGATGCCTAATCTTGCTATACTGACAGGTTTAAACTGCAGGAGGACCGTATAGAACAAGTACAAGTTCGGGGCGTCTTTGCGCGACGCCCCTTGCATTTTGCTGCGGGACTTCCTGCCGCGATTCTTACTGCCGGTAGGAGACGACGATTTGGCTTGCCGGTACACTCAGTTCTTTGCTTACAATCATATAAATCTTTGCGACTTGTTCTTTTGAAAGTTCCCGTGCCTGAACCGTCACATTAATTCGACTGTTGTCCTTCGTGACGAGAGCTTCTTCAAATCCGGCCTCCATGATCTTATCCGCCACTTTGTCTGATTTCTCGCTGAATTCGTTCAGTTCCCTCATTTCTTTTTCCGCCTTTGCCTTTTCGTCAGTGGAAGTGGCACCGTCGGCAATCACTTTCTGCAATTGTTCAACCCGTGCGAAATAATCCTTTTCTTGTTTCATGAACTGTTCGATAAACCAATCACTTGCGTAGCTGGTTTGCTTTTCATCAACGGACGGTTTGCCCGTATCGCTTTGCTTTTCGTTTTTCGGCTGTTCCTGTTTTGTATTCGGCTGTTCCTGTTTGGTCAGATCCTTTGCGGTTTGCTCCGTTTGCCCCGCAGTGGGAACCGGCTGCAAGGTATCATCGACGGTGTAATAGCCAATCACCATCAAAGACAGAATCATCATTGTCGAGAGCCAAACTGTTTGACGTTTCGCCATGTTTCATTACCTCCTACATTTTTTTAGGTTGAATTGAAATTCTATGCGGCGGAACTTCCAGCACTCGCTGCACCGCGTCGGTAATCAACGCTTGAATTCTTGGCTGTTCCGCACCTTTAGCGACTACCAAAACCCCCCGAACGCGCGGCTTAATGGTCCGTATGATGATCGGATGATCGGCGGTCCCCCCTTTGATCAGCACCAATTGCTTGTTTTCATTAATCTGTGTGATCGTGCGGTTTCCGCCTTTGTTGTCGGTTTCCGCAGTCGTTTGGTTTTGGTTCTGGATATTCTCGGCATACACCACCTCCTCCGTCGAATCGAGATTGACCATGACCGTAACGTTTGTAACCCCCTGAATTTCATTTAATATTTCTGACAGTTTGGTTTCGTAGTACTTCTCATATTCACCCATCGACATCCGGTCCGAATTGGTCACTCTCGCCGTTTCCGATGGCTGAGGAGTACCGCCGGATTCCGGGGGATAAAAAGATCCAAACAGGAGAAAGAGAATTCCTAATCCTCCGAGCACGTAGATCCATTTCGGGTATCGCGCCAGTTGTCCCCAATCAAAGTTCACCTTGCTCACCCCCTTAGATCGAGTTCCAATCGATCGTAATCCTAGAAGCCGCAATCTGCAGCTTGTCAGCCAGATCCTGTTTGACTTGTTCCAAAATTTGGTCATCTTGCTGCGTGTCTGCTGGCCATGAATTTGCCGATTGGCGTTCGTCACCGCCGATCTCAATCGGTTGAACGGGATATATACCGGAATTGGGGTTCCTTTTTTCCGCATCCCTGCGCACGGTCAAAGACAGCTTTTGAATTTCGGGTGCCTCCGCCGTCTGTCTGTCATGGCTCTTAAATTGAGCTTTGACGTGCATGACTTCCATTGGAAATCGACTCTCCACTTGCTGTTTGATCACTTTTTCCAACTGTGCGCTCCAATATTGTTCCGCTTGGTTCACTTGTTCCCGCTGCATGTCGGCGGCTTCCCGCTTGATGGTATCGAGGGACGCGAATTGGGCCACCTGTTGGGGCCACTCGATGCGGGAAATGTCAAATTGCTTGTCAAACAATATTGCGATCGGTTTCAACAATGTCATCATAATTAACAACCCCATGACCAACTTGATATATTTCTGCATGGAAGAGGAAGGAAGAATCAGATCCATGACGATGGCAAACAAGACGATCAGCACGATTTGATGCAGCCACGACGTCAACAGTTCCACCGCGTTTCACCTCACCATCAATGAAATGTTGCCTGCCAAGAGAATCATCGTAATCGACAAAAAGAACATAAAGGCCACAGTGGCCAATGCTGCAAATACGATGGAAAGGCTTTTGCCAATCGTCGACAAGGAAGAAATGACAGGCGAATTCCCTAACGGCTGCATCAAAGCGGCTGACAGATTATAGATGATGGACAGACTGATAATTTTTAAGGCGGGGAAAGCGCTGATCAACGTCAAAATCAACAATCCGGCAATTCCCACCGAATTTTTCACAATGATCGAAGCTCCTACTACCGTATCGATCGAATCGGAAAACATTTTACCCACAACCGGCATAAACGTTGAGGAAACAAATTTTGCCGTCCGCAAAGCCACCCCGTCCGCCACCCCTCCCATGGCTCCTTTGACTGCCATGACTCCGATAAAGGCAGAAAACATGAAACCAAGAATGGCCATGGATGCGGTTTTCAACAAATTCGCCAGTTGCGTCAACTTATAGCGGCTGGAAAACTCCGATACAATCTGCAAAACAGCGGAAAAAAAAATCAACGGGAATACGACAAAAATCACAACCCCTGCAAAAGCGTTTACCGCAAACACAATCACCGGATGCAGCAATCCCGCCGATGTAACAGCTCCGGTCGATGCCATCAGTGCCAGCAGCAATGGAATGGTGCCGACCATGAAATCACTCATGACGGAGATTGCTTGTTTGGCGTAGCCAATTGCTGTCATAAAGGAATTGACAGCCAAGATGATCAATGCCATGTAAATGACCGCAAAAGCAACCTGGGAGACCGTATTTCGTTCAAAAGCGTTCTGCAAATTTTCCAACAGGGCGGACAGCACCGCCAGAATCAAGATACTTCCCAACAATTTCGAATTCTGCGCAATTTCAAAGAACAAAAACTTGATCATTCCGAGACCGATACCTTTCAATGTAAACCCTTCCTGTTTCAGCACTTCCACGATACTTGGCGATGACGGAGCAGGCAGAAAATCTCCGTATTGATTCATCAAATCATTCCAAAACCGTTCCATTTCCCCCGTATCCGCAGAGGGCTCTCCGATCTGCTCCGGTGCAATCTGTTTGCCCGTTTCGGCCGACACAGTCCCGAACGAAAGAAGAAACCCGAGGAGCAGGAATGCGATTGTCATGATCAACTTTTGGTTCATCCTGTCTCCTCCTATGACAACACCCGCATAATCGTGTCAATCACCACTTTGACGATCGGAATGGCCAGTACCAAAATGAAAATCTTGCCGGCGAATTCAATTTTCGCCGCCAATCCCGCTTCGCCCGAATCCCTGACGATCTGGGCGGCAAATTCGGCAATGTAAGCGATGGCAATGATCTTCAAAATAGTTCCAAGAAATTTGAGATCCACGTTTGCTGCACCGGCCAATTTTTCAATTTCCGCAAAAATCAGCTTGATCGGCGAGAGAAGAAATGCAAAGATCAAAACACCGGTCAGCATTGAAATCAAAAAGGCGATGGTCGGAGATTGCCATTTCAGTGTCAGCACGAGAAACGTTGCAATCAGGGCCAATCCCACGATTTGCAGTATGTCCATGACTGACTCCTTCCTTCAAGGACTATTGGATCCGGAAGACGCTGGTGATTTCCGTAAACAGCAGGTTCAATTTGCTGACGATCAAAAGCAACGCGATAATCAACCCCGTCAGCGTTGTCCAATGAGCAAATTCCTCCTTCCCCGCCGATTTGAGCACCGTGTGCAGCACCGCCACCAAAAAACCGATTCCGGCGATTTGCATGATCGTACCGACTGCCATTGACATGAGTTCCCGCCTCCCTCCGAATTAATAAATGATGATGACTCCCGCCAAACCGGTTAAAGCGCCCAGATACCGCCACATTTTGCCCAATCGTTCTTTTTCGTCGCGGGCGTTCTGCGCTTCTGCCATCAGTCTGGAATTGGCTAAACGGATATGTTTCAATTGATCTGAACGATCCGAGCTGCCAAGCGTATGACCGAATGTGCGGAGAATCTCCAAATCCTGTTCCCGCAAGTGGATCATGGTCCTTGAACGTTCCAATTGATCCGAAAAAATCTGTCCGGCTGACCGACCATCCCCTTGCAATAGTTCATCGCCCGCGTTTTGTAAAAACACGCCCATTCTGCCCGCAAGTCGGGAACCGATTCTGTGCAATGCGTCCGGCAGCGGTGTGACGCTGTATGAAATCTCCGTCTCCAACAATTGCAGAGCGGAAATCAAGTCTTCCAATTCCTTGTTGCGGGCCGCATAGAAGTTGGCTTTCCACAGACCAAAGCCGGTTGTGGAAATTACAAGCAGCACGGCTCCCATCATTTTGATCATCCCGGCCCATCTCCCCTTTGAAACAAACTGACACCCTCTTTGTCGTATACGCTTTCCAGCGTTGCAGGTCCATTTTTTCTCGACAGCACCAGGTAGCGGCCAAATACCTTTTGTTCAAAAAGGGAACGGATGACCGGACGGTTTTTTACTTCCGCCAAATCGTAACCGTGGGCTGACGTAAGAATCGCGACTCCCGCATGCACCGCTTCCAAGATGGCGTTCCGATCATCCTCCCTGCCGATCTCATCGGTAATCAACACGTGCGGTGACATGGACCTAATCAGCATGAACATGCCTTCCGCTTTCGGACACGCATCCATGACATCGGTGCGGAAGCCCACCGCAAGCTGCGGCACACCGTCTACCGACCCGGCCAGTTCGGAACGTTCATCGACGATCCCCACTTTCAGTCCCGGAATCCGCGGGTGCAATTGCCCGCTGCTGATTTGCCGGGCCAAGTCCCGCAACAGCGTGGTTTTGCCGCATTGCGGCGGCGATATGATCAGCGTATTGTGCAATCGGGTATCCGAACTGACTAGGTATTTTTTGATAGGATTCGCAACTCCCTGTATGTCCCTGGCGATCCGTATATTCAAATAGGCAATGTGTTTCAGCGTTTGAATCGATCCTTCCGGCGACAGGACCGCTCTTCCGGCCAATCCGATCCGATGACCGCCGGCAATCGTCAGGTACCCGCGGCGAAGTTCTTCTTCCAACGCATACAAGGAAGAACGAGTCAGCAACCGGATCGTCTGTGCAATCTCCTCGCTGCTGACCCGATATCCCGTTGATTCCAGTTGAACCGGGATCCCTTGCGAATCCAAATAATGATCGCCCGCATGGGTATAAATTTGCAGCGGCTTTCCCTCCCGCAGTCGAATTTCTTCTGCGTTTGACCTTATGGATAGCGGCGCCCGGTGGATGATCGCTCGAATGGCAGGTGCTAAGTAAGGCAAGATTTGTTCAGACAGCACATTTTCGTTTGTAGGGTGCGGATGCATGGGAAGCACAGAATCCCCCCTCCTCGGGTCCCAGCTTAGATATTCCATACATATGGACCGGCTTGTTCGTTTATACCAGCTTGGACGAAAAATGTGCGAGATTCTTTTTTCCCAATTTGCTAAGTTCATAGAATTCCTTATGGGAGTTTGTAGGATCTGTCAGTATTGGCATGTGATTGCAGCGTGAGACTGAAGCGGGTAAGGGAAGAGGATAAAAGGGGACGAGGGGAGAAAAAGGCGAGAAGGAAGCGAAACGCGATGCGTCAGAAATGGTACTGAACGAAATAGCCCCAGAGTCCCTGACGGATCGAATCCATGATTTTTTGTTGATAAGCCGGATCCAACAAACGGTCGACTTCTTCCGGATTTGACAAGTATCCGTATTCAACCAGAACCGTCGGCACCTTGGATGCCTTGAGGATGTAATAGACGCTGCCCCGCCTCGGGGTATTCCTGACGCCGGTCACCGTGTTCAGCCGATTTTGCAATTCATTCGCAAGCCAAAAACTTTGCAGCGAAGCGGGGTTATAAAATACAATGGCGCCCCGGTTTCGGAAGGTGCCATGATTGCCGTGAATGCTTATCATCACCAACGAACGGTGTTGACTCGCTGCCTCCACTCTTCCGTACAAATCCCGTCTGTGCCTCCCCCATCCCGTGTTTATCGGGGCATAACGGGTCACGTCTTCATCTCGTTCCCGGGTGAAGCCGACTTGCATGCCATCCGCCAGCAATTGTTGCGCCAGCCGTTTCGCGAGGATCAGATTCAGGTCTTTCTCCAAAACGCTGCCATCCGGACTTTGCGTACCTCCGTCCACTCCGCCATGGCCAGGGTCAAGCATGATCCCGGCGGATCGGTCCCCTTTCGCTTGCTCCGCCGGTATCCCGATAAGCAGCAGGACTGTAAACAGAATCCATAAGAAATTTGCCGACAGCATCACGTCCATCACTCGATGACAACCGGAGTGTCATCATTGACCAGAATGACCTCGTGACAATCCGGACAGAGCACTTCCACCACATCATCATCGTCAAATACGTTTTGATCGACATAGACCGTTTCTTTGCAATTTGGACATT
>JAGVBM010000399.1 GCA_020059765.1 Bacillota bacterium | reverse complement strand
TGACAAAAACAAGCAGATGCCAGTGATTCTAGCGACCACCGAAGGGGGCGTGGAGGTGGAAGAGCTTGTCAGGGACCACCCGGACAAGATTGTCATGCACCGCTTGGATCCGCTTCTGGGTCTCCCTTCCTTCATGGCAAAAGAGATTTGGAGCCGCCTGGGACTGAACGGCAGACCGCTCATTTTGGCGAGTGATGTTCTTGTCAAACTGTATCAGGTTTTCCTGCAATATGATTGCTACCTGTTGGAAATCAACCCGCTTGCGTTGACGAAACAAGGGGACGTGGTGACTGCCGCTTCGGTGATGGCGGTTGACGATGGGGCCCTGTACCGTCAGCCGGATCTTGCCGGCATGGTGGAAGTTGGCAGTGAACGTGCCTGGCGTCCTTTGACGAAATTGGAAAAACAGATGATTGCGGTCAACGATGCGGATTATCGGGGAACCGCCCGCTATACCGAGATGGATGGCGGTGATATCGGTTTTATGTGCGGCGGCGGTGGCGGCAGCTTGTTGAGTTTTGATGCGTTGGTCGATCTCGGAGGGCGGCCGGCCAACTATACGGAAACGGGCGGCAACCCGCCGGAAGAAAAAGTGTACGGGCTGACGAAAGGCATTTTATCGAAATCAGGGGTGAAAGGGCTGTTTGTCGCCCACAACATTACCAACAATACACAGATTGACGTGATGGCCCGGGGGATTGTTCGGGCACTGCAAGAATTGCGGGTAGACCTGCAAACCTTTCCTGTGGTCGTGCGGGAAGCGGGGGTCAACGACGCGATCGGAAAGCAAATCTTTCGGGAAGCGGGAGTGGAGTACTACGGGGAAGAAGTTACAATCGGCGAAGCGGCGGCGATCATGATGAAGCGGATGCAGTCTGCTTGCCCGGACTTGTACCCGGTCCCTGCAAAATGAAAAGGGGTGAAACCTTTGGCGATCTTGATCAACAAAGACTCACGGATTGTCATCCAGGGAATCACGGGCCGGGAAGCGACCATGATTACCCGGCATACGCTTGATTACGGTACGCCTGTGTTGGCGGGAGTCACACCGGGCAAAAAAGGACAGGATGTGCACGGGGTACCGGTTTACAATACGGTCCGGGAAGCGGTCGAGGCGCACCAGGTCAACACGAGCCTGATTGTAGTTCCGCCCGCTTTTGCATTGGATGCTGTCTGGGAAGCGATTGACAACGGGATCAAGCTGATTGTTGTGACAACGGAAAACGTCCCGCAGCTGGATACGCTCAAACTGCTTCATTTGGCAAGACAAAATGGGGTGCGGATCATCGGCCCCAATACAGTCGGCATGATCAATCCGGCGGACCGGATCAAGCTGGGGTCGATCGGCGGAGATCATCCGGAGCGCAGCTTTGTACCGGGACACGTCGGTGTGATTTCGCGCAGCGGCGGGATGACGGCGGAAACCTCCTGGATGGTGAAACGCGCCGGGTTTGGTGTCAGCACCAGCATCGGGATCGGCGGGGATGCGTTGATCGGAACGTCGATCAAAGACCTGCTGGAACTGTTCGAGCAGGATCCGGATACGCATGCCGTGGTCACGTTCTCCGAGCCGGGCACCCGGTTCGAAGAAGAAGCGGCCGATTTTGTCCGAAACGGAGGATTCAGCAAACCGTTCCTTTCCTATATTGCGGGCCGCTTTACGGAACAAATGCCGGAAGGCACGGTGTTCGGACACGCGGGAGCGATGATTTCCGGCGGCGCGGGCCGTCCGTCGGGCAAAGGACAAAAGCTGCGGGAAGCCGGGGTCCATGTGCTTGACCGATATGACGACATGATCGACGCATTGCAGTCCATTCTGGCGGCAAAGGCGGTGAAGTGAAGTGACTCTCAGTCAACAATTGGCCGATTTTATTGTCCGCACCCGATATGAAGATTTGCCCGCCGATACGGCCGAGTTCAGCAAACTGTGCATCTTGGATTGGCTGTCTTCCGCCATTGCGGGATCAACAAAACCGCCTGTGCAAATGATCGACCGGTTGATGAAGGAAATGGGCGGAACGGAACAGGCCACCCTTGTCACCGGTGGCCGAACATCGGTCGCCAATGCGGCTCTGGTCAATGGCGCGGCTACCCATGTGGTGGAACTGGACGACATTCACAAATCATCCATCATTCACGCGGCCTCCGTTGTCATTCCGCCGGCGGTGGCGGCGGCAGAATGGCTGCATAAGTCCGGCAAGGATCTGATCACGGCGGTTGTGATCGGTTATGAGGCGGCTTTCCGCATCGGAGAAGCGGTCAGTCCGTCCCATTATTATTTCTGGCACAATACGGCTACCTGCGGCACCTTTGGTGCGGCGGCTGCAGTGGCGAAACTGCTGGATTTGAACGAATCGCAGACGACGCACGCCTTGGGAAATGCCGGGACGCAGGCGGCCGGGCTGTGGGAGTTCATCATGGACGGTGCGATGACGAAGCAGCTGCATACCGGGAAAGCGGCGATGAACGGACTGCTCGCTTCCTTCCTGGCAAAAGAAGGGTTTACCGGACCCAAAGGGATTTTGGAAGGGGAACGAGGGTTCTTCAAGGCGATGTCGGAGTCGGCGGATGCAAGCAAAGTGACGGACCGGCTGGGGGAGTATTTTAAAATTCGGGAAAATTCCTTCAAGATCCATGC
>JAGVBM010000408.1 GCA_020059765.1 Bacillota bacterium | reverse complement strand
TGGTGGAGGCTGACGGGATCGAACCGCCGACCCTCTGCTTGTAAGGCAGATGCTCTCCCAGCTGAGCTAAGCCTCCATACTCCCCCACAAAGTGACGAACAGCTTCGATGCTCATTCCGATTACTTTGCGGGGACGCCGTCATTTTTCATAAAACTCCGGGAGGTCTGGTGACGCGTACGGGATTCGAACCCGTGAATGCCGCCTTGAAAGGGCGGTGAGTTAAGCCGCTTCTCCAACGCGCCAAAAAACAATGTAGGGTCGTCGCAGATGATGCTTGCCACAGCGACGTGTACTACTATATCAAGCTTTGTACAGAATCGCAATGATTTTTTTATAATTGGGGAACGGGAGTCGGTGTCGGTGTGCCGAACTTTCCGTATTTGTCCTTGATGTAAAAATGAATGTCTTTCAACGATTTGCCATTGGCATGCTGTTGTACCGCATCACGTGCGATATCGACGCAAATGCCTCAGCCGGTTCCCATCGGATCCCAAGCCAGCACCTCTTTGTTGGGGCCCATTTTATCGACGAAACAGTCCAAGTTGCTGGTGTGCCCATCGGATTCGTAGCAGCCGCAGTAACAAGGCACCGCAGCCAACGCATCCGGATCTTGCGCGGCCATTACGTAGGTTTCCTGTGTCTTTGCCGAAAGCTGTTTAAATTCGGGCGGCAACGGCTGGTGTTTGCTGTCCAGCACCCACTTCGCAGGCGTCTCTGCTTTCGTGTCATTGCCTGACGGCGTGGACGAAGCACTGCAGCCGGCGGTCAAAAGAACGGTTGCTGCGATCAGCAAAAATCCTTTTTTCATCCTGACCCCTCTTTTCCAGCAAGTGACGTTAAAATAAAACACCCACTCCGATCGGGTGAGTGACGATGTCGATTCAATGGTGCCGGAGGTGGGACTCGAACCCACAAAATCACGATTTTGAGTCGTGCACGTATGCCAATTCCATCACTCCGGCAGTCTGACTCTGCAACTGCAGCAGTTTAGGCGCCGAAACGAAGCATCACCATCTAGGTTGTCCAAGTCAGCGCTAAGACAAAAGTTATATTATCACGGGATTGGGGAATTTGCAAGCTGCAATTTTTGCATACGATCTTTTCCTGCGAACCGTTTTGTCACGCCCTGCATATGGTAAAGCAGGGCCTCCCCGGCAAGGACCATGCAGGGATACAGCTCAGATGTCCTTGCGGAGGCCTGCTTCTGTTTTTATTAGCTGCAACCACTCGCGGTCTTGTTCGGTCAGTTCTGCTTTTTCCAGCAGGTCCGATCGGCGAATCCAGGTGCGGCGCAGAGATTCCCGGCGGCGCCACTGTTCGATTTTTTCATGGTGGCCGGAGATCAGCACATCCGGGACTTGCCAACCTCGATATTCATAAGGCCTGGTGTAATGCGGATGCTCCAACAACCCGTTGCGAAAGGAATCCAGTTCCGCCGACGTATCATTTCCCAACACTCCGGGCAGCAACCGGATCACCGAATCGACAATCACCATGGCTGGCAGTTCCCCGCCCGTCAGCACATAATCGCCGATCGAAATTTCGTCCGTAATCAGATGCTGGCGAATCCGTTCGTCATATCCCTCATAATGCCCCGCTATCAAGATGATATGCTCCTCTTTCGCCAGTTGCAAAGCCAACTCCTGGGAATAAGGCTTGCCTTGCGGACACGTCAGGATCACCCTCGGTTTCGGCCCCTCCTGCGTCACCAATGACTCCACCGCTGCAAAAACAGGTTCCGGCTTCAGCACCATGCCCCCGCCGCCGCCATAGGGCGTGTCATCCACCGTGTTGTGTTTGCTGGTGGAGAACTGGCGAAAGTCGGTTACTCGAATGTCGACCGCCCCCGCCTCGACAGCTCGTCCGATGATGCTTTCCGACAACACGCCCGTAAACATTCCCGGAAATAAGGTCAGAATATCAATTTTCATTCGTCGATCAAACCTTCCATCAGATGCACGACTATTCGTTTCTTGTCCAAATCAACCTGCTTCACGCAATCGGGGATGGCCGGAAGCAGAATGTCTTTCCCCTTGTTGACGCTTGTTCCCTTTTCCGGGCGAACCACATACACATCATTGGCCCCCGGCTGCAAGATGTCGGCCAGTTCCCCCAAATCCGCACCGTCTTCCGTCACAACCCGGCAGCCGATCAGTTCATGAATGTAATGACTCCCTTCTGGCAAAGGAGGCAAATCCGCCTCGCGCACCTTTAACTCGCCGCCCTTATAGATTTCCACATCTTGAATCGAAGGATGCCCCGCAAACTTCAACAGGTAGAAATTTTTATGTGTACGTGCCGATTCCACCACCAATTCCAACGGTTCCGGAAATTGCGGATGAACCAGCAGCAGTTTGGAACCTTTGCGAAACCGCATATCAGGAAAATCGGTATGGCTGATGACCCGCACTTCGCCGCGAATCCCTTGCGTGTTGACCAAGGAGCCGACCCGAATCAGTTTCTCCATGCCATTCACCACATCCTATGGAATAACGTATTGTGCCCCAACGGCAGCCGTTGAACCGGTAAAAAGGGTCGGGAACCCTGAGGATTTCCGACCCTTTACATGATGTCCACGGTGACTCGTTTGTCTTCCTGCAAGGCAGCCGCCGCGACCACCGTTCGGATCGCCTTGGCAATCCGGCCTTGTTTGCCGATGATCTTTCCGGCATCACCGGGAGCCACGGTCAATTGATAGACCAGCGTATGGTCTTTGTCAATTTCCGTCACCCGAACTTCGTCAGGGTGATCCACGAGCGCCTTGGCAATGAGTTCAACAAGTTCTTTCATTTGCCAGCCCTCCCGTTACATGGAATGGACTTACTTCATCTCGTGAACTTTCTTCAAAATGCCGGTTTTGCTGAACAGGTTGCGAACCGTGTCAGACGGTTGCGCACCGGTTTGCAGCCATTTGATTGCCTTCTCTTCATCGATGTTGATTTGAGCCGGTTGAGTAACCGGGTTATAAGTGCCAATCTCTTCGATAAATCGACCATCGCGGGGAGAACGGGAATCAGACACAACTACGCGATAGAAAGGAGCTTTCTTAGCACCCATGCGCTTCAAGCGGATTTTTACTGCCATTGCATTTCACCTCCTAGCCAAAGTCAACTTTTGTATTATAGCAGTTCATTCCGCAAAAAGGAATGAAAGATGTTACCGATAGATCAAATCCCCCGATGGGGTTCCGGCTTAGAAGGGAAAGCGGAAGCCTCCCATCCCTTTCTTGCCTTTCTTTTTGCCCATTTTCTTGGCCATGCCGGGAAGCTGTTTCATCATCTTCTGCATCTCGGCAAACTGGTTCAACAGCCGGTTGACTTCCTGCACCGACGTACCGCTGCCCGCCGCAATCCGGCGCCGTCGGCTGGAATTCATAACCTTCGGGTCCTGACGCTCTTTTGGCGTCATTGAGCGGATAATGGCTTCCACTCGCCCAATCTGCTTGTCGTCAATCGAAACGTTTTGCAGTGCCTTCATGTTGCCCATGCCGGGGAGCATGCCCAGCAAGTCCTGCAGCGGGCCCATTTTCTTGATCTGCTGCATCTGTTCGAGAAAGTCTTCCAGCGAAAACTGGCCTTTCATCAACTTTTTGCCGGTTTCCTGGGCTTTCTCCTGATCCACATTGGCCTGCGCTTTTTCAATCAGGCTGA
>JAGVBM010000278.1 GCA_020059765.1 Bacillota bacterium | reverse complement strand
GAACGGCAGCTACACGGTAACGGTCAACAGCTTCATGGCGGCTGGCGGGGACAATTACTCCACCCTGCTGAGCGGAACCGACAGAGTGGTCGGACCGGTGGATATTGACGTCTCGGTGAATTACGTGAAGAGCTTGCCGCAGCCGTTCACGTATTCTGTGGAAGCTCGCATCACGAAACTGTAGCAAAGCGGCTGTGCAAACGGCAAGACAGGACTGCGAACGGACTCCGTCCAACAAATGCAAATTCAAGGAACGGCAAAAGGCCTGCACAAGTTGCAGGTCTTTCTTGATTTCGCTACATTGGAGGAGTGAGGTGATCAGATGGACAAGATCCCGGTTCAAATTCGGGTTCACAGCCGCCAACGCTTGGCAGACGGGACAGAGCAAACTTTTACCTCCCGCGCGCGAGGATTTGTATACCATAAAGGGGAAACGATCTATGTTGCTTATCAGGAGCAGGAGAATGAAGAATTGTCGGCGATGCTGACGACATGGAAGCTGGAGTCGAATAGGGCAATTTTGATCCGGCAAGGGACTTCTTCCTTGCGAGCCTTGTTTCAAATAGGCACCGATGATTCCACTGCCCTCGTAACTCCGAACGGCAGATTCCCCATTGCAGTGAATACGTATCGATTGGATAATCGGATGACGCCAAAAGGCGGAATTCTTCGTGTCGGGTATCGGATGGATCTTGCAGGCTCGGTCAGCCGAATGGACTTGGAATTGCAGGTTAAATCGGACGAATGATTGACAGTCGTTCCGTATGAAGTTAGAAATATTTGGAGAACATAACGCAAAGCAGCAAAATTGGAGACGGGCTATGAAACGAGAAGATCCTGAAACAAAACAAATGATGGAAAGGATCAAATGGGAAGCAGCAAAAGAGTTGGGAGTCCGTTTCCCCGCTGACGGTTATTGGGGGAAAGTAACAGCCAAAGATTGCGGGAAAATCGGTTCGCTTGTGCAGAAGCGGATGCATGCGATTCTTAAATATCAATCTGCATCTAAGAACCATTCAAAGTAGCCGAATGTAGAAAAACATCGAATCCTCCGGACCATTCCGGAGGATTTTTGTCAGAAAAAATCGGAAAATATTTCCCGGGAAACCTGAAACTTTTTCCAACTGCCGGACGTCTATTAAAGTGGGAAAATATGCTAGTTTGAGGAGGAACTGTATGAAGAGGTTCAAAGAAACAACCGCGCTTGCACTCACGTTGGGGATGCTGTTTACATCGGTGCCATATGCAGCTCTTGCCGATTCAGCCAGCGCAGTCAGCCAAACTTTGACACAAACGCAAGCTGCCGAGATCGTCAAAAAGTATGTGGATCTGCCTGCAGACTATAAGATGATGAACGCTACGTTCCAAGATGCGAAACAAGGACAGGGACCATTCGGCAGAAAGAGTGTCTGGATGCTGCAATTCGGCAAAGAAAACCGATATGAAAATGGAAGCATCCAGGTCGTCATCGATGCAACAACCGGCACATTGGTCAATCTGGACTTTTGGCAGCGGGATGACAGCACGCTGGAAAATTCCATGACCCGGGAAGAGGCGCGAGCCAAAGCACTGGAATATCTGAAGAAAATGGCTCCGGATAAAGCCGAGCAGGTAAAGGAACAGGATACACAGGACAAATACTACATGTATGGCCCGTACGGTCCGCGGGATGTGATACAAACATTCCGGTTCGTACGTATGGTGAACGGAATTCCATACAGCATGGACGGAATCAGCATTCGCGTAAACGGAAAAGGAGAACTTCGCGGTTACAACTATCAATGGAGCGATGATATTCAGTTCCCTTCTGTTCAACCCTCCATCACGGAAGAGCAGGCGCAGAAAGCATTCAAAGACGCGTTAAACTTGCAGCTGTTCTATCAGCGAATCTACAAACCGTACGCATATGGCTCTCAGGAAGCGCAGCTGGTTTATGGGACGTGGAATCGGAATTACGGATTCAATCCGATGCCTACCATCGATGCCGCCAAAGGAACGGTAATCGACCGATACGGGGATCCCTTGGCAAAGGTTGAAAGTCTGGAATTCAAGCCTCTGACCGATAAACCGGGCCAGACCGTCACGACCACAGAGATTAGCAAAGAAAGAGCGCTGGAATTAATTGCATCCTATAAAATTGATCTGGCCGGATACAAATTGGAGAATACCAGCTATAACAATTACAACGGACAGGAACATGTCTGGCGTTTTGAATACAGGCAGGGAGATCCGCAAGATTATAAAACCATGAAGCAGGTGTCGATCGCAATTGACGCGCAAACGGGCGAATTAAGGGAATTGTTCCGCCATGAATTCCGGGAAGGACCGTATGAGTTCCCGAAGAACCCGTCCGTATCGGAAGAACAGGCACAGCAAAAAGCGGTTGAGTTCATCAAGACGGTCTTGCCGGCCAAAACGGACAAAATTGCATTAAGCAACAGTATGGACAGCAAACTCGGGATGAAATCGGGTCCGGGGTACAGTTTTGAATTTGTACGCCTGGAACAAGGGGTGCCAATTCGGGACAACACCTTCCGAGTGGGAATCGACCCAATGACGGGACAAGTGCGAGAGTTCGGGGGTGCCTGGTATCCCAATGACAAAATCAAGTTTCAGGACAAGAGCAATCTGATGGATCTGGAAGCGGCCAAGAGCAAATTCCTTGAAAGATACAAATTGATGTTGCAATATATTCCGGTCTACGAAAAAGGAAAAACTCCTTATGAGCCGGGAAAGACAAAAGGGGTCGTGCTGGTTTACGCGCCGATATACAGTATGCCGATGCAAAACTTGAATGCGGTTACAGGGGAATGGGTGTCCGACTGGGGCGATATGCCGCAGCAGGTAGAAATTCCGGATATCAAAGGCCATTGGGCGGAAAAACAACTGCAGTATTTTGTGGAGCGGGGAATCTTCCAGGTGAAGGACGGCAAGCTGGCTCCGGATGCAGCCGTAACGCGTGGTGAAATGATCAAATATTTGATCATGAGTATAAGCGGACCGAGAATCATGCAGGAAAAGACCACTTTTAACGATGTGCCGAAGAATGATCCGAACTTCGAATTTATCGAAGAGGCAGCGGCTCGCAAATGGATTGATCGCAACACGAAGAATTTCCGTCCGAATGATGTGATCACGCGCGAAGAGATGGCGGATATTGTGACGGCCATTCTTGGTTACGCGAAACTGTCGGAAGCGCCGGATACGTTTATTAATCATTTCAAAGATGTGACCGACAGCAGCGGCAAGTTTACGGGGGATATCGCGATTGTCGGGGCTCTTGGCATCATGACCGGAGCGGAAGGGTATTTTCAACCGAAGAGCCAAGTGACCAAAGCACAGGCAGCCATGGTCATGACCCGCGTGCTCGATCAAATGAAGGAAAGACAAGGATATCCGTACTATATGACGAAATGACCGATAGCATTGAAATGCATGAAAGGAACACCCTGCACGCCTTTCCTCGGCGTGTCAGGGTGTTCCTGTTATCTGGCAAACTATCAATTTGCGGTGGAAAAATTTTCAATATAACGAAAAGGGAGGAAGGAAAATTGTCGAACTGTTTCGAACTACTAGATAAAAGAACTGACTAAT
>JAGVBM010000263.1 GCA_020059765.1 Bacillota bacterium | reverse complement strand
TGCGCACCGGGATGCGTGCCGATAGGTCCAGCGCTTTCTTGCTTACGTTTTCACTCAGATACTTCAGCAGTTCCCAAGCTTTTTGTTGATTCTGTGATTTGGAGCTGACAAAAGCGGTCTGCACGCCGACAAACGGCTTCGGTTTTTGTCCGTTTTCCAGTGCTGGCAGCGGAGCTACGCTGAATGGAACGTCTGCTTTCTTGAAAGTCGCAACGTCCCAGGGACCGCTAATGTAAAGACCGATGTTTTTCGATTGAAATTTGCCTTTTGCAATGTCTCCGACGATGTCAGCTGGCATAAACTTATATTTTTGAACGAAATCTTGGAGCGTTTGGTATCCTTTCACGGCGCCTGCATTTCCAAGACCGATATCATTCGTATCGTATGTGCCGCTGTTGTTTTTAAATACGTATCCTCCGTTCCCCGCGATAAATGCGTAGGAGAAATAAGCGTTATTGATGTCATACATGAATCCTTGTTTTTTCGCCACGTCGATAAATTCATCCCAGGTTTTGGGCGGATTCGGAACTTTGTCAAGATTATAAAACATGGCGTATGTTTCCATCGAGATCGGGAACGCCACTTTCTTGCCTTCAACCGTCACCGCATTCCAGGCAACCGGTACGAAATCGCTTTCCTTCACCAGATCTTTCGGCATTTCGGCGAGAAGTCCTGCCTTTGCGAATGTACCGAGGTTGTCATGCGGCATTCCGAACACGGCATCCGGGCCTTTGCCGCTTTGTGCAGCCGCCGCATATTTTTGGAATTCGTTATTGTTGTCAATCTTGATATCCACTTTGTTGCCCGTTTTTTGTGCCCACTCTTCGGCTACTTTCTTCAGCATGTCAAACTCTTGTTCTTTCCAGTAGCTCCAAACCGTAATGGTGGCCGGTTTGTTGTTGTCTGAAGCAGCCGGTTCCTCCGTCTTCTTCGGTTCGCCCGAACTTGCACATCCTGCAAGCGCACTGGTCAGCAGACCGGTTGCCGCAACGACTGACAATGCCTTTTTCCAAGTGTTGCGCATCATCTTTTTGCCCCCTTAGCTCTACAAAAATATTGTAAACGGTTTCACTCTACCTAAAAAAAATTGAGCAATCGTTTGCACAAATAGTCAAAAAAAATTCCATAGTTACTTTGTAAATCGTAGAGTTCAAACGTTTGTACTTTCAGTATAAGCCTGCTCTTTCGATTCGTCAATTCTATCTTTAGGTATCTATCTTTAGGCATGTGGATTCAGTAAATTCTTTAATAATGTGCTCCTCATGGCAAAGACCGCCCTTTTCTTGAAAGAGCGGTCTTTTTTCTCGGAACCAGCCTCAAGGTTGCCAATTCACAATCACAGTACCGGTACCGTTGGAGGGCGTTGTGTAAGTGTGATTCGCGCCGCCTTCCCAGGTTACAGTCGAACCGTTTTTCTTGATAAACTTAAATTGCAAATTGGTTCCAGCCGGCACACTGACATCATAATACCAGGTCGGATACTGATAAATCACTTGGTTAAACATTGGACCGATCGCTTGGGAAGTGTCCCAGTTCCCCAATTCATACACATCGCCGACCAGATATACATTTTCCCCGTATACCGTATTTGCATTGTTGACGACAAATCGAACTGACACTTGGTTGCCGCTGAGAATTTCAAATTTGTCGTATACATTGCTGACGGTACCGCTTGCGTTCTTCAGGGTAATGTCATACTTTCCGGCGGCAACCAAAGGAATTTGGACTTTCACTTCCGTATCTTCCCAAGAAACCACCGTACCGGAAGTTGTTCCGAACAAGACTTGCCCCGGTGTCGAGCCAAATCCCCGGCCGTCAATGGTGATCGTCTGACCGGTTTTCCCTGTCATCGGGCCGACATGCCCAATCATCGGAGTCGCTGCTGTACCTGTAGATTGCCAAACGCCAACTTCACCGGCCCCCAAATTAAAGGGTGTAACAGATCCGTCGCTTGCCACCGTAATACTGTTTCCGTTCAACAGTCCGCTCAATACATCCACATAAGTGCCTGCCGGAAGAGCCGTATACAACCCGGTCAGATCATAACCTGTTGTTTGGCTTCGATTGAGTGCAACGAGCAACACATTGCTGCCAAACTTTCGCTCGAATACATATACGTCGTTATTAATCCAGCGCTGCGTCGTGTTTCCATAAGCCACAGCGGGATTGGACTTATGCAAGGGCGCCAGCTTGCTGATCACATTGTAGGCGGTCGTGCTCGTTGAGAAGGACGTCATTTTCGCCCGGTTATTAGGATCACCGTTACCTATCATATATTGTTCAGTTCCGTAATAAATAGCCGGAACCCCGCGGGATGTCATAGTGAATGCCAACGCTTGTTCCACTTTCCGCGGGTCACCGCCCTCCACGTGAAAACGATCCATGTCATGATTATCAATAAACGTAACCTGGTCGCTCACTTCGTCATAATCTGCGTTAGTTCCTTGGATCATGCTGTCCAAACCGTACATCGTGTCTCCATTATCGCGAAACACCTGGCGCACTTTTTGTGCAAACCGAAAATCAAGCAAACTCATGCCGCTTTCATTGGCAAAATACTGATTCTGCGGATCGACTTCGTTTGTGCCTAAAAACCACTCGCCAAAAGTAAATACCTGCCGATGGCTGTATATACTGCTGACCCAATTCTTTTGCCAACCAAAAGGCATATGTTTGACCGCATCCACACGAATTCCGTCGATTCCTTTATCCAGCCAGAGATTGATCGCCGTTCTCAAATAGGAATCGATTGTGCCGTTTTGATGGTTGAAGTCGGCCAAATCAAACAAATTACGATAAATGCCGTCTTCATAAGAGGAAAAATTGGTTCCGCCGTTATGATGAAAATTCTGATTCGTGTCGTTCGTGTAACCGCCTAGCAGTGTCCCGTTATCATACAATTTTCCATTTTCCGCATACGACGGGTCTGTTTCGGAAGCGGGTGACGTGTGATTCGGAGCAAAATCGATAATCACTTTGATCCCCTTCGCGTGAGCAGCTGCGATCAAATTGCCGAAATCCGTAAAACTGCCGAAATACGGATTGGTTTTCTTAAAATCTCGTGCCCAATATCCGTGATACGAGGTGCTGCCGGCCGTATCGTTCAACACGGCGTAAATGTTTTCCGCCGGTTGAGAGATCCAGAGGGCTGTAACTCCCATACCCGTAAAGTATCCGTCATTAATCTTGTTGATTATCCCTTGCCAATCACCACCTAAGTATTTTTTCAGGTTTGTGCCTGAAGCATCATACAGATCGCCTGTCGGATTGTTTGACGGATTTCCGTCCAAGAAACGGTCTGTGACAATCTGATACACCACGTCTGTCGAAAAGTTTACAACGTTCGTCACGGACGTGTCTGAAGCCGCTTTCACAAATTGGCCAGGTAAAAGAACACTGACAGCAAACAGGAATGAAGCAACCATCGAACGGAATTTAAAACG